>NZ_JBHWEB010000021.1:0-13488 GCF_042734395.1 Amycolatopsis sp. NPDC059657
CAGCAAGCTCGTCATACGACGGACGCACATCCCCGGTCACGTGGTGATCATCGCAGCACCACGATCACCACGTGACAGAGACCTGACTAGTTACCCGGCCGGAACACTCACGACCCAGTGCCAGGTCAGCCTGGGTAGAAGGGGCGGGCGTTCTTGACCGTGCGGGCGTGCGGCCGCCAGACCTCGCCCAGCTCGCTCGCGACCCACAGCCCGTTCGAGTCGGCGACGATCGTCGGCTTGTTCGGCGACGCGGTCACCCCCTGCACGGGCGCGGTCAGGTTCGAGCTGTTGAACCCGTCCATCCGGCGCCCGTCCACCGGCACCTTCACCACCGGCTGCGAGGTCGAGCTCGTCACCGCGACCAGCGTGTCCTGGCTCGCCCAGTCCACATCGGTCACATTCGTCAGATCGGCGTTGCGCAGGCTGCGCGGCGCCGTCAGCCGAACCCCCTCCGGCGTCCGCACGACGGCGGCGACCATCAGCTTGTCCGCCACCACGGCGGCGACCCTGGCGCCGTCCCGCGACAGCCTCAGCGCGGAGATCTTCCCGAGATCGAGCAGGTCGGTGGCGTTGACGCCCTGCGCCTTCCACTTACCGTCGCCCGTCAGGACCGCACGCAGCACCGTGGTGCCGTCGACCGCCGTCCACACCTCGGCGCCGCCGGTGGCGGCCCGCCAGGTCGGTCTCGTCAGGAACGCGCCTTGCGGGGCGGAGACCACCTCTTCCTGACGATCGAGGCCCCCGATGCGCAAGACCATCCGGTCCCCGGAGAGCTTCTCGACCGTGGCCAGCCGCTTGCCGTCAAGGGACTGAGCCGCGCTGACCACGTCGTGATAAGCGTTGCCTGCCACCGGTTTACCGTCGAAGAGCGAGAAAATCCCGCCGTCGGCCGTGTACATCCCGCTCAGCTCCGGCGGCGCGCCGACCGGATAACTCGCCAGGTCGTTGACGCGCCAGGCGTCCTTGTCCGGCAGGATCGGCTTGCCGTCGGACAGCACCTTGATCCGGCTCGTCGTGACGTTCTGCAGCGAGAACACGATCTGCGCCAGTATCAGGCGTTTCTTCTCGATCGGTGGATCGCCGAGTCCCGTCAACGGCACCACGAGCGACCCGTCGTCGACGCCCTTCACGTTCTGTTCCAGCCGGGCGTCCGGCCCGAGCAGATTGATGACCGCGCCCTTGAGCGCCTCGGACGGCCCGTCGACGACGAGGTCCATCACGCGGTTGGGCAGGCCCGACTGCGGCTTCGCGAAGACGTACCGCAGATCGGGCACGAAAACGCCCGAGTCCTGCGAGAAGAAGTTGACCGCGACCTTGAAGTAGTTGGCCGAAAAGTCGCGCTCGGTGATCACCAGGTTGTTCGACAGCGGCCCGGTGATCCGCCACTGGTTGTCGGCCTGCAGCCGCACGTGGACCGGCAGGATGTAGTCGCCGCTCGCGGGCACGGCCGGGATGAACGCGCTGTCCTGGCCGAGCGTGCCGACCATGAACCCGCGGACGAGGACGACCTTCTCGTTCGGGTCCGCGGTCTGCTCGGGCTCCGGCGCGTAGACGGTGCCGAAGGTGTCTTCGATGACTGTGAGGCCCTTGACCGGGGCCCAGGACTTACGAGTCTCCTCGTCGAGGTAAACGCTGGCGGTCGGCGACGCGTTGCCGCCAGGGGCAAGCGCGCTGGCCTTGATGAAGTCGCGGACGACCGTGAGCGCGTCCAAGCCTTTCTCAGGCTCCTGCGGGGTCTGGACGGCCTGGGCGGGCCGCTCGCCCGAGAGCACGACGGGCTGCATCTCGGCCGGGATGTTGGCGCAGCCGCTCGCCAGCAGCATGACCGCGAGCGCGATGAGCTTGACCGCGGTCTTCTTCACCGGCCTACCTCCTCATGGTCGGCCAGGATGGCTTCCTGCGCCGGTTGGACCTCGAGCAG
Organism: Amycolatopsis sp. NPDC059657; assembly: GCF_042734395.1. NCBI lineage: Bacteria > Bacillati > Actinomycetota > Actinomycetes > Pseudonocardiales > Pseudonocardiaceae > Amycolatopsis > Amycolatopsis sp. NPDC059657. The sequence continues at coordinate 1,922 of NZ_JBHWEB010000021.1, forward strand.
CCCGACGTGGCCGTTGAGCGGCTCGCCCGGGGTGAAGTCCTCCGGCGGCAGCGGCAGCGGACTGCTGGTGAACGGCGTGTCCTGGCGCAGCGGCAGGGTCAGGCGGAAGCACGCGCCCGCGCCGACCTCGCCCCACGCGTCCAGCTCGCCGCCGTGCAGCCTGGCGTCCTCCTGGCTGATCGCCAGCCCGAGCCCGGTGCCGCCGGTGCGGCGGTTCCGTGACGGGTCAGCGCGCCAGAAGCGGTTGAAGACCAGGTCGGCCTCGCCTGCCCGCAGGCCGACGCCGTGATCGCGCACGGCGATGGCGACGGCGTCCTCGCCCGCGACGACGCGCATCTTCACCGGGCGGCCCTCGCTGTGGTCGACCGCGTTGGCCAGCAGGTTCCGCAGGATGCGCTCGACGCGGCGCGCGTCGATCTCGACCGGCGTCTCCTCCTCGGGCAGCTCCAGCTCGATGACGCTGCCCGCGTTGCTGGCGATGCCGCGCACCTGTTCGGCGGCGCGGCGCGCGATCGGGCGGATGTCGATGAACTCGGCGGCCAGCTCCTCGACGCCGGCGTCGAGACGGCTGATCTCCAGCAGGTCGCCGAGCAGCGCCTCGAACCGGTCGAGCTCGTCGACCAGCAGCTCGGTGGACCGCGCGAGGCCTGCCGGGAACTGCTCACGCGAGGCGTGCAGCACGTCGGCGGCCATCCGGACCGTGGTCAGCGGGGTGCGCAGCTCGTGCGAGACGTCCGAGGTGAACCGGCGCTGCAGGCCGCCGAAGTCCTCGAGCTGGCGGATCTGGCGCTGGATGCTCGCGGCCATCTCGTTGTAGGAGACGGCGAGTTTCGACAGGTCGTCCTCGCCGACGACGGCGAGGCGTTGTTCCAGGTCACCGCCCGCGAACTGCTCGGCGGCCGCGGCTGCCTGGCGGACCGGCCTGACCACCTGGCGGGTGACCAGGTTGGTGATCGCGGCGAGCAGGAGCAGCAGCACGAGCCCGCCGACGAACAGCGTGTTCTGCACGGTCGAGACGGTGTTCTGCTCCGCGGTGAGCGGGAAGAGCAGATACAGCTGCAACGGCGTCAACCCGCTGGTCACGGGCGCGCCGACGATCATGTACGTGGTGCGGGTGCCGTCGTTCTCGACGGTGTGGATCTGCAGGCTGAGCTGGTTCGACTCGACGAACTGCCGCAGCCGGACCGGCACCTTGTCGTAGTTGCCCGCGAAGACGGCGTCGGCCGCCGCGTTGCGCCCGCCGGTCGCGAGCACCGGCTCGAAGGTGCCCGCCGCCGAAACCGGGCCGTCCTTCGCCCCCGCCGAGCTGCTGGCCAGGCCTTTCAGCGCGTTGGTGAGCCTGTCGCGCATCGTGTCGGCGGGCTCGGCGCCGATCCCGACCAGCTCGGTCGCGGCCGCCTCCGCCACCGCCTGCGTCTGCGCCACCGCGGCGTTCTGCTTGGTGGTGATCAGCCGCTCGGTGATCTGGTTCTGCAGGACCATGCCCAGCACGAAGACCACCGCTGACGACAAGGCCAGGGTGGACACGGTGACGCGGAACTGCAGCGAATGCCGCCACAACTCGCCGAACGCGACCGAACGGCGGCGGCCGAAGACCGACACCCGTCGGATCAGCTGAGCCGCCGCGGCCGCGAACGCACGGAACCGCTGTCTCATCCCCCGATTATGGCGGGCCCGCCTTGTACCCGACCCCGCGGACCGTCAAGACGACCTCGGGGTGTTCCGGATCCTTCTCCACCTTGGAACGCAGTCGCTGCACGTGGACGTTGACGAGCCGGGTGTCCGCGGCGTGGCGGTAGCCCCACACCTGCTCCAGCAGCACCTCGCGGGTGAACACCTGCCTCGGCTTGCGGGCGAGCGCGACCAGCAGGTCGAACTCGAGCGGCGTCAGCGGGATCGCCTTGCCCTCGCGCGTCACCTCGTGGCCGGGCACGTCGATCGCGAGGTCGCCGATGGTCAGCGACTCCGCGGGCTCCGCCTCGGTCCGGCGCATCCGCGCGCGAACGCGGGCGACGAGTTCCTTGGGCTTGAACGGTTTGACGACATAGTCGTCGGCGCCGGATTCGAGGCCCAGCACGATGTCCACGGTGTCACTCTTGGCCGTGAGCATCACGATCGGCACACCGGACTCGGCGCGGATTGCCTTGCAGACGTCGATGCCGTTCATGCCGGGGAGCATGAGGTCGAGCAGCACCAGGTCGGGTTTCAACTCGCGCAGCGCGGGCAGCGCTCGCGAGCCGTCCGCGACGACGGCGGTGTCGAACCCCTCCCCACGCAGCACGATGGTGAGCATCTCCGCGAGTGCGGGGTCGTCGTCGACCACCAGGACACGTGCCTTCATAAGGACATATTCGCACTGAAGTGTCTCAGCGCGTGCACGACCCGGCGCTTGACCACCAGAAAGATCAAGATTCCCTCTTTCCGCTGCTCCGAACGGGTGCCTCAGGCAAGCGGAAGGCAAGGCACTTTTGTCGACATATGAAGAAACGGGAGTCGGATCATCCCGGCGTGGGATGTAAGGGTGGGACGCAAGGAAGGACTCGTGCCTCAGGCGACGCCGGTCTGCACCCCAGTGTCCACATAGATCACTCCGTCGGCGACCACCACGGGATAGGTGCGGACGGGGTCGTTCGCGGGCAGGCAGAGCGCCTTGCCGCTGCGCAGGTCGAACTGCGCGGCGTGCAGCGGGCATTCGATCGTGCAGCCTTCGAGCCAGCCGTCGGCGAGTGACGCGTCCTGATGGGTGCAGGTGTCGTCGATCGCGAAGAACTCACCGTCGCTGTGGAACACGGAGATGGGGACGTGCGCGACAATACGGATCGCCTCGCCGTCCGGGAGGTCGGAGACATCGCACGCTCTGATCATCAGGCCCTCCTGACGAACTAACCCAATGTTTCGTGAATGTTGCGCAGGGCGAGACGCGTTCTGCCCTCCGCAACGATCGGGCCGGACCCCCTGTCCCGTCAAGAGGGTCCCCCGGTCAGATCAGCGGAGTTTCGCAAAACGCCATACTGTTGCGCTATGCGGAACTCCGAGGGTCCTACTCAGGTGCAGTCCGTTGACCGGGCGATCAGCGTGCTCGAAATACTCGCCCGCGAGGGCGAAGCGGGCGTCACCGAGATCTCGGTCGAACTGGGCGTGCACAAGTCGACCGTGTCCCGGCTGGTGAGCGTGCTCGAGGCGCGCGGACTGGTCGAGCAGCTCGGCGAGCGCGGGAAATACGCCATCGGCTTCGGCATGGTGCGCCTCGCGGGCGCCGCCACCGGGCGGATGGACCTGGCGAAACTCGGCCGTCACAGCTGCCAGTCGCTGGCCGAGACGCTCGGCGAGACGGTCAACATCGCGGTCGCCGACGACGGCGTCGCGATCAACATCAGCCAGGCACGCGGCGCCGCGGCGATCAGCACGCAGAACTGGACCGGCCAGCGCACCCCGCTGCACGCCACGTCCAGCGGCAAGGTGCTGCTGGCGAACATGGACGAGGCCGAGCGGCGCAAGCTGCTGCGCCGCAAGCTGGAGCAGTACACCCCGCGCACCACGGTCGAGCCCGCCGAGCTGACGCTGGAGCTGGACCGGGTGCTCGAAGAGGGCTACGCCGCCTGCTTCGAGGAGCTGGAACTCGGGCTGCACGCCGTCGCCGTGCCCATTCTCGGGCCCGGCGGCGAGGTGATCGCCGCGATGAGCGCTTCGGGGCCCTCGTACCGGTTGTCGAAACAGCGTGTGCGACAGATCGTGCGGCCGATGACCCAAGCGGCGGAAGAACTTTCGTCGCAGCTGGGGTACTTCAAGTCTTAGTCATTTCACGAGCCCTCTTGGCCTATTGACAGCACCGTCTCGCATAACGCACCTTGTTGCAGAAGACGGAACACCTCCGCCTGCATCTTGGTCCTTTGTGGACGTCTGACCAGGAGGTTCTCGCATGGCCGTCACACCTCGCGTCGTGCTGATCGGGGCAGGCATCGTCGGCTGCGCGCTCGCCGACGAGCTGACCGCACGGGGCTGGACCGACGTCACCGTCCTGGAGCAGGGCGACCTGTTCGCCACCGGCGGTTCCAGCTCGCACGCGCCAGGCCTGGTCTTCCAGACCAACGGGTGCCGGACCATGACCGAGTTCGCGAAGTACACCGTCGCGAAGTACTCGGAGCTCACCCTCGACGGCCGGTGGTGCTTCCAGCAGGTCGGCGGCCTCGAGGTCGCGACCACGCCCGAACGGCTCGCCGACCTCAAGCGAAGACACGGCTGGGCCACGGCGTCCGGTGTCGAAAGTTCGCTGGTCGGGCCCGGCGACTGTGCCGCGCTGCACCCGCTGGTCGACCCCGCGAAGGTGCTCGGCGGGTTCCACATCCCGAGCGATGGCCTGGCCAAGCCACTACGCGCCGCCGAGGCGCAGGCCCAGCTCGCGATCGGCAGGGGCGCCCGGTTCCTCGCGCACCAGAAGGTGATCGCGATCGAGCGCTCCGCTGGCCGCGTCACCGGTGTCACCACCGAGACCGGCACGTTCCGCGCGGACGTCGTCGTCTCGTGCGCCGGCATGTGGGGACCGCTGATCGGCGGGCTCGTCGACCTCACCGTCCCACTGGTGCCGATGGCGCACCAGTACGCGCGCACGACCGCGTTGCCGCAGCTCAGCGGGCACAACTCCGAGCTGAGCGAGGCGAGCAAGCCGATACTGCGGCACCAGGACGCCGATCTCTACTTCCGCGAGCACGTCGACCGGATCGGCATCGGCGCGTACGGGCACCGGCCGATGCCGATCGACGCCGCCGAGATCGCCGATCCGCGCACGTCAGCGGGTATGCCGTCGGAGCTGACGTTCACCCCTGCCGACTTCGACGAGTCGTGGGCCGCCGCCGTCGACCTGCTGCCCTCGCTGGGCGACGCCAAGGTCGAGGAGGGCATCAACGGCCTGTTCTCGTTCACCCCCGACGGCATGCCGCTGCTCGGCGAGCATCCGGGGCTGGACGGCTTCTGGCTGGCCGAAGCCGTCTGGATCACGCATTCCGCGGGCGTCGCGCGCTCGATGGCCGAATGGCTCGTCGACGGGCAGCCGCGACTCGATCTGCACTCGTGCGATCTCGCGCGGTTCGAGAAAGTCCAACTGGCGCCTGACTACGTGCGGGCACGCAGTTGCCAGAGCTTCGTCGAGGTCTATGACGTGCTGCATCCCTTGCAGCCCATGGAAGATCCGCGGCCGTTGCGGACCAGCCCGTTCTACGAGCGGCAGGCCGAGCTCGGCGCGTTCTTCCTCGAAGCGGGCGGCTGGGAACGGCCGCACTGGTACGAGGCGAACGCGAACCTGCCCGAGGTCGACCGTGTCCCGCCGCGCAACGACTGGGCCGCGCGGTACTGGTCGCCGATCGCGGGAGCCGAGGCGATGGTGGCCCGCGAACGCGTGGCGATGTTCGACATGACCGCGTTGAAACGGCTGGAGATCAGCGGGCCCGGCGCGTTGCCGTTCCTGCAGACGCTGACCACGAACCAGCTCGACAAGAAGCCGGGCGCCGTGACGTACACGTTGCTGCTCGGCGAGGACGGCGGCGTGCGCAGCGACCTGACCGTCGCGCGGCTGGACACCCAGCGGTTCCAGGTCGGCGTGAACGGCAATCTCGATTTCGACTGGTTCTCACGGCATCTGCCCGGCGACGGCACCGTCCAGATCCAGGAGACGACACCGGGCACCTGTTGCATCGGGCTGTGGGGCCCTCGCGCGCGCGACCTGCTTCAGCCACTGTCCACAACGGACTTCTCGCATAAGGCACTCGGGTATTTCAAGGCGTGCAAGGCATACATTCGCGAAGTGCCGGTGACCGCGATGCGACTGTCCTATGTGGGCGAACTCGGCTGGGAGCTGTACACGACGGCCGACATGGGCCGCAAGCTGTGGGACATCCTCTGGGAGGCCGGGCAGGAGCACGGCGTCATCGCGGCGGGGCGCGACGCGTTCAACTCGATGCGGCTGGAGAAGGGCTACCGATCGTGGGGCACCGACATGACCGCCGAACACGACCCGTACGAGGCCGGGATCGGCTTCGCCGTGCGGATGGACAAGGGCTACTTCATCGGCCGCGACGCCATCGAGGGCCGCTCCGAGGCGACCGTCTCGCGGCGGCTGACCTGCCTGACCTGGGATGACGCGCACGCGGTCGTACTGGGCAAGGAGCCGGTGTTCGTCGCGGGGCGGCCGCGCGGCTACGTCACGAGCGCGGCGTACGGGTACACGATCGGCAAGAACATCGCGTACGCCTGGCTGCCCGCGTCGATCGACGGGCCCGTCGAGATCGAGTACTTCGGGACACGCATACCGGTCCAGGTCTCGGAGGAACCGCTGTTCGACCCCAAGATGACCCGGCTGAGGAGCTGACCTTGCGGCACGACACGATCGTCATCGGCCTGGGTGGCATGGGCAGCGCGGCCGCCTACCGCCTCGCGCAGCGCGGCCACCGGGTGCTCGGGATCGAGCAGTTCACCCCCGTGCACAACCTCGGGTCCAGCCACGGCGGCTCGCGGATCACCCGGCAGGCATACTTCGAAGACCCTGCCTACGTGCCGTTGCTGCTGCGCGCGCATGAGCTGTGGGAGGGCATCGAGCGGGATTCCGGGATCGATGTCTTCCACCGCTGCGGCGGGATCATGATCGGCAAGCCGGATTCGCGCACGGTCGCGGGCAGCCTGCTCAGCGCCCAGAAATGGGACCTGCCGCACGAACTGCTCGAAGCGGCCGAGATCCGCGACCGCTTCCCGACCATGCGGCCTGCCGACGGGGACATCGGCCTGTACGAGGCAGGCGCCGGGTTCGTCGTGCCCGAGTCGAGCGTCGCCGCGCACCTGAAACTGGCCGAACGCGCGGGCGCGGACTTGCACTTCGAAGAGAAGGTGCTGCGCTGGTCGACGGACGAGTCTGGGGTGCGCGTCGAGACGTCTCATGGGACGTACGAGGCATCGCAACTGGTGATCTGTCCAGGGGCGTGGGCGCCGGAGCTGCTGGCCGAGCTGGGCATCGAGTTCACGATCGAGCGGCAGGTGCAGTACTGGTTCGCACCGTCGGACGTGACCGCGTTCCAGCGGCATCCCATCTATATCTGGGAAGGCGAGGCCGGACGGCAGTTCTACGGCTTCCCGGCTGTCGACGGCAGCGTGAAGGTCGCGTTCTTCCGCGGCGGGCAGATCTGCACGCCGGACACGATCGACCGCACGGTCCACGCCGAAGAGATCGCCGACATGACCGCGTTCGTGCGGGCGCGGATGCCGTCACTGCCTTGGGAATTCCAGCGCGCGGCGACGTGCATGTACACCAATACGGCGGACGAGCATTTCGTCATCGCACGGCACCCGTCGCGTGAGCGCGTGGTCGTCGCGTGTGGTTTTTCGGGGCACGGCTTCAAGTTCGTGCCCGTGGTGGGTGAAATACTGGCCGACCTCGTCGAGGGTGGCACCGCGCACCCGATCGCCCTGTTCGACCCCGCTCGTTTGACAGGAGCAAGATGACGGCGCTCCCGCCCAGCCTGCTGGCCACGCTGCCCGGCCGTTACTACACCTCGCCGGAGATCTTCGCCGAAGAGCAGGCATCGATCTTCGAGAACATGTGGTTCTGCGCGGTCCGCAGCGCCGATCTTCCCGCGGCTGGCGACTTCCGCACTGTCTCGGTGGGACGTGAAAGCATCCTGGTCAGCCGAGGACGCGACGGCGCACTGCGCGCGTTCCTCAACGTCTGCCGCCATCGCGGCGCGCGGGTGTGCACGGAGGAATCCGGAACGGTACGCCGCGCGTTCCAATGTCCTTACCACGCTTGGACTTACGGCCTCGACGGCAAACTGATCGCGGCCCCGAACCTGACCAGCACCCCCGACGTCGACCGCGTCCGCTACGGACTCGCCGCGGTTCACCTGCGCGAGTGGCTCGGCTACGCGTGGGTGTGCCTGGCACCGGAGCCGCCTTCCTTCGAAGACGACGTGATCGGCGCGGCCACCGCGCGGCTCGGCGACGCGGACGCGATCAAGCACTACGAGATCGACGAGCTGTCGGTCGGCCGTCGCATCACCTACGACGTGCGCGCCAACTGGAAGCTCATCATCGAGAACTTCATGGAGTGCTACCACTGCGCGACCATCCACCCCGAGCTGACCGAGGTGCTCCCGGAGTTCGCCGGCGGCTACGCGGCGCAGTACTACGTCGGGCACGGCGCGGAATTCGGCGACGGGATCGACGGGTTCACGATCGACGGCTCACCCGGGCTGGGCAAATTGACGGGCGTGGCACCGGAGCAGGACCGGCGCTATTACGCGATCACCGTGCGGCCGCAGGTGTTCATCAACCTGGTGCCGGATCATGTGATCTTCCATCGGATGTATCCGATGGCCGCGGACCGGACCGTGGTCGAATGCGACTGGCTGTACTCGAAAGACGTTGTGGCGTCCGGGAAAGATGTGTCGCGGTCGGTGGAGTTGTTCGATCGCGTGAATGTTCAGGACTTTGAGGCTTGCGAGCGGTGCCAGCCCGCGATGTCTTCGCGGGCTTATGCGGAGGGCGGGGTTTTGATGCCTTCCGAGCATCACATCGCCGAGTTTCATGACTGGGTGCGGGAACGGTTGAAGTAGTTTGCCGGGCTTTGGCTGGGCGCGGTTTGGGCCGTCGGGTGGCCGAAACCGCGCCCAGCCGGACTTGTCGAACGCTTCGCCCACTCGGGTCACCCGGCGGCGGGGATGGGGAGCTAAGGGCGGCGCGAAACGTGCTGGTCAGGCGAGCAGGGTCGCGGCCAGTGCGACGGGGTCCGCCCCCGCGACGTCGTGCCAAGGCGCCAGCCAGGACTCGGCCGCCAGCTGGTCGTACACGCCCGCGCAGCGCTGCTGCAAAGCGTCGTCGGACTCGAAGGCATCCTTCGGCCGGTCCGCCTCCGTGCGAGCCCGATGCTCCGCGCGAGCCGCCGCGACCTCGGGCGAGACCCGCAGCAGGAGGTGGGCGTCGGGCACCGGCAGGCCGAAGCGGTCGACCTCGAGCGCGCGGACCCAAGCCACGAAGGGGCCGGAAGCGTCTTCGTGCAGGCGCGCCGCGCCGTAGGCGGCGTTCGAGGCGACGTAGCGGTCGAGGAGCACGATGTCGTGGCGGCCGCGGAGGACGCGGATCTCGTCGGCGGCGCCGGAACGGTCGAGCGCGTAGAGCATGGCCATGCCGTAGACGGAGTCGGCGAGGTCGCCGTGGCCGCGATGCAGTGCCTCCTGGACCAGGTCGGCGTGCACGCTCTTGCCGTAGCGGGGGAAGGCGAGCGCGGCGACGCTCGCGCCCGCGGCGGTCAACGCTTCCGTCAACCCGTTCGCGAGGGTGCGCTTGCCAGCGCCGTCCAGTCCTTCGATGACTACCAATCGGCCCACGGGGCAACACTACGAGGTGGTTGACCGGCAGGCTCGGCGGGTGCAGGGGTCCTCGCCGAGCCTGCCGGTACGTCTAGGCGGGCCGTCGCCTGGCGTACAGGCAGTAGCCCGCGGCGACCAGGAGCGCGATGCCGCCGAAGACACCGAACGGCGTCCAGTCGAAGGCGCGTTCCGAGGGCGGCGGGCCCGCCTCCCCGCGTGGCATGACTTGGGGGGCGAGGACGGGCCGGTACTCCATCGTGTGCGCGGACACCGTGGTCGTGGCGCCAGCGGAAACTCCGGTCACCAGCAATCCGGTGATGATCAGCAAGGCAAGCGTGAGCGCCTTCATTTCGCGATCCCGGTGAGTGTGTGGGTCCAGGAGAAGCTGCGGTTGCTCGAGTAGAAGGAGTAGGTCGAGAGGTTGTAGCGGCTGTTCGTCGGCCACGGGTCGCCCCAGTAGACGCGCTGCTGGACGCTGTCGTAGCCATAGACGACGTGGATGTGGCCGCCGCCGACGTTCCAGCCGATCCGGGTCTGGATCGGCCTGCCCGCTTCGATCTGGGCTTTGATGTCGTCGTAGCCGACCCGGTCAGCCAGGTAGGTCCCCGGCGACGAGAAACCGAGTGAGGCGTACGCGTGCTGGGCGTCGCCGAGCGTGCCCGCCGTGTTCGCGCAGGTGGCACCTGACTCACCGTGCGCGAGCTGACAGAAGCGGGTCTGGGTGATCGTGGCGCCGTGGAAGGCGGCGATAGTGTTGCCGGAGCCTGCCCAGCACCACTGGGTCTGCTCCTGGGCCTGCATGACGATGCCGAGTGAACGGGCGGCGGGCATGGCCTGTGCCTGGACAGGCGGAACGAGCCAGAGCGTCAGGCACGCGGCTCCGATGACGCGCGCCTTCGAGTAGACCTGCACCCATGGCCTCCCGTCCGAACCCCCGCCGAACTTCGGTTCGTGACAAATCTGGTCCGCGACAATCACCCTGAGCAAGAAGGTCACCCATCCGAACGGATCGTTCCGCGTCAACCCCGGAACGCGGAACGGTCACCCCAGCGTGGCCAACACCCCTAAAGAGCGGTCGGAAATGCCGGACGGCGCTGCTACCGTGAACGTTCCGCGGTGTTCACGCCCAGCAAACACTCGTTAGTGAAGGGGCAGTTGGTGACACGAGAGGGTGACGCCCACACTGTCGTCGAGAACGGCCGACGCCCCGCAGAGCCGTTGCCACGCGAGCTGGCCGACGCGCTCCGCTCCGGCGAGTTCCACCATGCGCTGCGGTTGGCGATCGCTCACCGAGGCTTGTCGCTGGCCCGTTTGCGCGCCCATCTCGGCCGCCGCGGTGTCCACGTTGGACAGTCGACGCTGAGTTACTGGCAGCGCGGGCTCCGTCAACCGGAAGTACCCAAGGCTCTGCCCGCCGTGCGCGCTCTGGAGTCGGTGCTGCAGCTGCCGCCGGACGCCCTCGTCGTGCTGATCGGGCCGCGCACCTCACGTGCCAAGGCGCACCAGCTCGCGGTTTCGTTCTCCGACCTGCGTTCCGGGGAAATGGGCTCGATCGTCGACCAGCTGCTCACCGAGCTCGGCGCGTACCCGTCTTCGCGGTACAACGCCGACCTGGAGCTGCTCTGGGTGCACGACACCATCACCTTCGACGCCGAACATCGCCAGCGCAGCCTGCACACCCGGCTCGTCGCCCGAGCCAGGCGCCAGGGTCCCGACCGGTACATCACCGTCTACAACGGCGACGAGGGCTGCGACATCGAGGGCGTGGAGCTGGTGACCGCCGAGGGCTGCCGGATCGGCCGCATGCGGCGCCATCCCGGCAGCGACACGCTGGCCACCGAGCTGCTCTTCGACCGCAAGCTCGCCGAGGGCGAGATCCACGTCTTCTGCTTCGAGGTCCGCGACGACTCCGGCTCCGCGTCACCCGGCTACTACCGGATGCTGCGCGACCAGTGCGCCAGCTACCTGGTGCAGCTGCGCTTCAACCGGCGCGCGCTGCCCGCCCGCTGTGTCCGGCAGGTCCGCACCCGTGACGACGCGATCCCGGTCGAGTCGGAGGAGCTGCCCTGCGTCATGGGCGGGGTGACCAGCGCCTACTTCCGCGACGCCGGACCGGGGTTGGCCGGCGTCGCGGTCGAGTGGTGGTGGGGGTGTTTGCCCGGGGTTAATACCCCGCGCAAAAACAAAAAACAAGAAATGAGGAAGTGTGGTGGGGGTGTT
>NZ_JBHWEB010000021.1:13498-42904 GCF_042734395.1 Amycolatopsis sp. NPDC059657
GCCCCGGCGCCCGGGGGGGGGGGCGGGGCGGGGTGGTGGGTCGTGGGGGGACCCCCCGGTTAACACCCGCCCCACCCACCCACGAGTCCATCAGTATCGGTAGTGGTCGGCCTTGAACGGGCCTTCGACGTCCACGTCGATGTACTCGGCCTGCTCCTTGGTGAGCTTGGTCAGCTCGCCGCCGAGCGCGTCGAGGTGGATCTTCGCGACCTTCTCGTCCAGCTTCTTCGGCAGGCGGAAGACCTCGTTGTCGTATTCCTCGTGCTTGGTGAACAGCTCGACCTGGGCGATGACCTGGTTCGAGAAGCTGTTCGACATCACGAACGACGGGTGCCCTGTCGCGTTGCCGAGGTTCAGCAGACGGCCCTCGGACAGCACGATGATCGTGTTGCCGTTCGGGAAGATCCACTCGTCGACCTGCGGCTTGATGTTGACCCGCTTGATGCCCGGGTACCGCTGCAGCCCGGCCATGTCGAGCTCGTTGTCGAAGTGGCCGATGTTGCCGAGGATCGCCTGGTGCTTCATCTTCGCCATGTGCTCGACCAGCACGACGTCCTTGTTGCCGGTCGTGGTGATGATGAGGTCGGCCTCGGGCAGCACGGTCTCGAGCTTGCGGACCGCGTAGCCGTCCATGGCCGCCTGGAGCGCGCAGATCGGGTCGATCTCGGTGACGATCACGCGGGCGCCCTGGCCGCGCAGTGACTCCGCCGCGCCCTTGCCGACGTCGCCGTAGCCGCAGACGACCGCGACCTTGCCGCCGATGAGCACGTCGGTGCCGCGGTTGATGCCGTCGATCAGCGAGTGGCGGATGCCGTAGCGGTTGTCGAACTTCGACTTGGTGACCGCGTCGTTGACGTTGATCGCCGGGAACAGCAGCTCACCGGCCGCCGCCAGCTGGTACAGCCGCAGCACGCCGGTGGTGGTCTCCTCGGTGACGCCGCGGATGCCCTCGCCGATCGCGGTCCACTTGCCCGGCGACGCGGCCAGCGACGCGCGCAGCAGGTCGAGGAAGACGGCGAACTCTTCCGAGTCGTTCTCGTCGGTCGGCGGGACGACGCCGGCCTTCTCGAACGTGGTGCCCTTGTGGACGAGCATGGTGGCGTCGCCACCGTCGTCGAGGATCATGTTGGGACCCTCGCCGTCCCAGGTGAGCATCCGCTCGGTGCACCACCAGTACTCCTCCAGCGACTCACCCTTCCAGGCGAACACCGGGACGCCCTTCGGCTCCTCGACGGTGCCGTGCGGGCCGACCACGATCGCGGCGGCCGCGTGGTCCTGGGTGGAGAAGATGTTGCACGACGCCCAGCGCACCTCGGCGCCCAGCGAGACCAGCGTCTCGATCAGCACCGCGGTCTGGACGGTCATGTGCAGTGAACCGGAGATACGGGCGCCACGCAGCGGGTAGACCTCCGCGTATTCGCGACGCAGTGCCATCAAGCCGGGCATTTCGTGCTCGGCGAGGCGGATCTCCTTGCGGCCGAACTCGGCGGCTTCGAGATCGGCGACGGCGAACTCGATGCCGTTGCGGTTGTCGTGCCGCTTGGCAACGCTTTCGGGGGTCATAGCTCGTTTCCTCCAAGGGTGGATTACAACAGAACAGTACCGTTGTCCGCTCAACGATCACTGGGCTATCAGGAGGCTCTCACCTTGTCTTTCCCCGGACCCGACACCCGGGTCGTCGAACTGCGGGTGCCAGGCCTCATCGGCACGAGCGGGGAAGCGCTGCTCGACGCGGTTTCCACGGTCGATGTGGCGGGTGACGGGTTCGGCAGAGTGATCCGTCCCTCAGACCGGCTGCGGCGGCCGGCACCCGGCCCGATGCTGCGCGCGCTCGGCCGGGCCGTGCCGCGCACCCTCGAGGGCTACCTGTGGAGCCGGATGACCTCGGGCGGCGCGTCGAAGGCCACCTGGGCGCTGCTCTTCCCGTTCTCGCTGGCGAACGTCGCGTACTGGATGCTGCCGCCGGTCCCCCAGGACAAACGCGGCGCGCGGATGCTCGGCGCGCTGTGCCGGGGGCTGCTGCGGGTCGCGGCCGTGCTGCTGACCATGCTGCTGGTGAGCCAGGTGGCGGTGATCAGCCTCGACCTGCTCGCCACGCAGTGCCTCAGCACCGGCTGCGTGAAGTGGGCGCCCGGCTGGCTGCGGACGTCCACCCAGCTCAGGGCGGCCGTCGGGATCCTGCCGCTGCTGGTGATGATCTACATCCTGCACCGGATCTCGTCGACGAACTGGCGCGTGCACGCCGAGGACACCGGCGGCGACGGCGCGTTCCCCGGCACGGTGCTGCGTGCCGACCCCGACACGCCGGGCCTGCTCTGCCTGCACACGGTCGTCGCGCTGGCGTGCGTCGCGCTGCTGCCGCTCGGCGGGCCGTTCCACCTCCCCGGCGATGTGGCGGGCATCGTGCTCTGGCTGCTTTCGATCGCGCTGATACTCGCGAGCCTCATCGCGTCGGCGATGGGCAGGGGCGCCGGACGGCCCGGCCGCTGGGCGCGGCGCACGCTGTACGCGTTCGGCACCGCGCTGGTCGTCGTGGCCGGACTGCGGAGCCCGGCGATGCGCGGCACCGGGCTGGCAGGCGCCGACGGCATAGTCGAGGGCATCGGCGCGGCGCTCGTGGTGGTCTCGGTGCTGTTCGCGGTGCTGCTGCTGCCCGCGGCGAAGTACGCGAAACCCGCCTGGCGTGAACTGCCGATGCGGCTGCGGCCGTGGGCGGGCGGCTGGGCGGCCGCGCCGGTGCTCATCCTCGCCGGGCTGCTCGGCGGCGGGTTCGGCGCCGGGATGACGTTGTCGGTGCGCAAGATCCTCGGCGCGGAACTGCGTTTGCCGGACACGTACCTGCTGATCACCGTGCTGTGGGGCGCCGGGCTGACGGCCGGTGTGCTGCTGGCGGCGATCGGGGTGGCCGTCGCGGTGCCGTTGCGCAGGCGGCGGCGCGGTATCCCGGAGATCGTCAAGCTGATGGAAATCGGGGCCAAGCAAGAGAAAGAGGCCGCCGCCGCGTGGGCACGGTCGGCTTGGGAACGCAGGCACCTGCATCATCTCGCGCTGTCGGTGTCGCTGCTCATGGCGGCGGGCGCGGTCGCGCTGCTGATCGTCCGATTCGGACTGCACGCGGTGCCGTCGTGGTTCGAGCCGGTGGCCGGAATCGGCGTGTTCGCGCTCGGCGCGCTGGCCGCCGGGCTGCTGCGAGTCGTCTACACAGCGGCGAAAAGCCCGCTGCGCAGCCGTCACCTCGGTGCGCTCGCCGACCTCGTCTGCTTCTGGCCGCGCGCCGCGCATCCGACGGTTCCCCCTTGCTACGCCTTGAAAGTCATCCCCGAGCTGGCAGGCCGCGCGAAGGAACACCTCGCCGAACCGAACACGCGCGTCGTGCTCTCCGGCTACAACCTCGGCAGCCTGCTGACGATCATGACCGCCGCCCGCCTCGCGGCCGAGCTGACGCCAGAGGAGTTCGAACGTGTCGGCGTGCTGACGGTCGGCTCGCCGCTGCAATGGGGTTACCAGCGCGCTTTCCCCGGCGTCCTGCCGCATGCCTCGCTGTGCAAGCTCTACACGAAGCTCGACGGCCGCTGGCGCGCGCTGTGCCGCGGCACGGACATCTTCGGCGGCGGCGTCACGACGTGGCGGCATCAGGTCGTCGACGGCGCGCTGCTCGGCGACGGCTACCTCACGACCGGCGGGGTCGGGCCGCTGAGCTCGGTCGCCGAGCCGGAGTCGGGCGTGCTCATCATCGGCGGCGACCACTGGCTGCCCGACCCGATGCGCAATCCCACCGGCCGCCACCGCTGGTCACCCGGCGTACTGAAACACGCCGACTACCTGGCGGACGCCGAGTGGGACCACGCCGTGGCCGTGGCCGCGGGCCTGCGCTAAAACGGTCGTGAGTGGTATGACCGGTTCTAACCGGCCATACCACTCACGAGCCTGTCATCCCTTGCGGCGGACCTTGCCGACGGTCACCAGGCCGACGCCGCCGAGCAGGAGCGCACCGCCGACCCAAATGAGCCAGCCCTTGTCGAAGCCGGTGTCCGCGAGGCCGCCGTTGCCGCCGGAGCTGCCGCCGACCGGGACCGCGGGCGTGCTGCTCGTGGTCTCCGGGGCCGACGTCTTCGTCGACGTCGGCGGCTTGCTGGTCGCCGTCGTGGTCTTGGTCGGCTCGCTCGGCTTGACCGTGGTCGTCTTCGTCGGCTCGCTCGGCTTGGTGGTCGGGGGCTTCACCGAGCCGCAGAGGAACCAGTGGCTGATCGTCGCCTGCTGGCCGCCGCCGTTGAGCGGGGACCGCAGCTTCTCCCACGGCGGGTTCGCGGGCAGGCCGCGCTTGCCTGGCTCGTAGGTGTTGTAGCCGTCGCCGCCCTTGATCACGATCGCGGTGACGGTGACGCCCTCACCCAGCGCCGTGATGTTCAGGTACTTGTCCTGCTGGGTGCCGCCGGTGAACGTGATGTCCGACGGCTTGAGGTCGGTGCCGGGCAGCTTGGCCTTGGCACACGTGGTCACGTTGCCCTCGGTCGGGACGGCGCGGTTGTCGTCGGTGTAGCAGGCGAGCGCGACACCGGCCGTGCCGAGCAGCAGACCGGCGGTCGCGACCGTCAAAAGGGCAGCACGAACTGGACGCTTGAACGTCGATTTCATTCGGAGAGCTCCTGGATAACGCGGGGAAACACACCCGCCATTCGGGGGAACCAGTTGCTGGGAACCTACCCGAATGGGGCTATATAGCCACCCTGCGCATCCAACCGAGACCGTCCAGAGACACTCCAGAGACCATTCGTGCGTACTGCCTACTCGTTTGGGGTTTTCCCGGTGGGATCGATACCGGCGACGGGTAGCGGTGACTCGCTCGCGTTGCGCTTGCCGAGCAGCGAATGACGGCGGCTGTAGGCGAAGTAAATCACCACACCGACGACCATCCAGACAAAGAACCGCAACCAGGTCAAAACGCTCAGGTTCAGCATCAGCCACAGGCAGGCGAGGATCGCGAGGATCGGCACCAGCGGCACACCCGGCACCTTGAACGCGCGCGGCAGGTCGGGGCGGGTCTTGCGCAGCACCAGCACACCGGCCGAGACGAGCACGAAGGCGAACAGCGTGCCGACGTTGACCATCTCTTCCAGCTTGTCGGCGGGGAAGAAGGTCGCCGCGACGGCCACCATGCCGCTGACGATGATCGTCGCGGTCTTCGGCGTGCCGTGCGCACCGGTCTTCGCGAGCTTGCGCGGCAGCAGGCCGTCGCGCGACATCGCGTAGATGACCCGGACCTGGCCCAGCAGCAGCACCATCACCACGGTCGTGAGACCGGCCAGTGCGCCGACCGAGATGATGCCGGCGGCCCAGTCGACCCCGTTCTGCGCGAACGCCGTCGCGAGGGTCTTCTTGCCGCCGTCACCGGCGGAGGTGGCGAGGTCCTTGTACGAGACCATGCCGACCACGACCAGCGAGACGGCCACGTAGAGCACGGTCACGATGGCCAGCGAGCCGAAGATGCCGCGCGGCACGGACTTCTGCGGGTTGCGGGTCTCCTCGGCCGTGGTGGCGACGATGTCGAACCCGATGAACGCGAAGAACACCAGCGACGCGCCGGCCAGCAGGCCGAAGACGCCGAACGAGCTGCCCTGCCCGCCCGCGATGAGCGAGAACACGGACTGCTCGACACCGCCGTGTCCCGACCCGCCCGGCTGGGCTGGCGGCACGAACGGCGTGTAGTTCTCGGCCTTGATGTAGAAGAAGCCGAGCACGATCACGAACAGCACGACCGCGACCTTGATCCCGGTGATCACCATCGAGAACCGGGACGAGAGCTTGGTGCCGATCGTCAGCAGCGTCGCGAGCAGCGCGACCAGGAACAGCGCGCCCCAGTCGAAGGCGAGTCCCCCGCCGATCTCGAAGCTGGTCTTGGTGCCCTTGCCGAAGATGTAGTCGAGCACCGTCTGCAGGTACGCCGACCAGCCCTTGGCCACCGCGGCCGCGCCGACCGCGAGTTCCAGCACCAGGTCCCAGCCGATGATCCACGCGATGAACTCGCCGAACGTGGCGTACGAGAACGTGTACGCGCTGCCCGCGACCGGGACGGTCGAGGCGAATTCGGCGTAACAGAGCGCGGCCAGCGCGCACGCGATCGCGGCGAACACGAACGCCAGCGAGGTCGACGGCCCCGCGAAGTCACCCGCTGTGCGCGCGGTCAGCGTGAAGATGCCCGCGCCGATCACGACGGCGACGCCGAAGACGGTCAGATCCCACGCGCTCAGATTCCGCCTGAGCTTGGTATCCGGCTCATCGGTGTCGGCGATCGACTGCTCGATCGATTTCGTCCGCCATAGACCCGTGCCGGGCACCATCGACCTCCTGGATGACTTGATCGTGAATCGTCACCCTAACGCGTGAGGTCCAGGGTCACTACTTCGCTGACCGGTCCAGGTCAGGTTCGAGGTAGATGAGCGCGGAGACGGGCACCTTCGCGCGCACGCGCGCCTCGGCGTCGTCGATCGCGGTGGCCACCTGACCGGTGTCGAGACCGGGCACGAGCGCCAGCTTCGCGGCGATCAGCAGCTCGTCCGGACCCAGGTACTGGGTACGGATGTGGATCACGCGCTCGACCTTGCCGGCGGCCAGCTCGTCGGTGATGGTGGCGAGCATCTTGTCGTTGACGCCCTCGCCGATCAGCAGGCTCTTCATCTCGACGATCAGGATGATCGCGATGATCCCGAGCAGCACACCGATCATGGCGGTGCCGATGCCGTCCCACACCGGGTCACCGGTGATCGTCGACAGCCCGACGCCGAGCAGCGCGAGCACGAGCCCGACCAGCGCGCCCGCGTCCTCGAGCAGCACGACCGGGAGCTCCGGCTCCTTGGACTGGCGGATGAACTGCCACCAGGTGACCTTGCCCTTGATCTTCTTCGACTCGCCGATGGCGGTGTAGAAGCTGTAGCTCTCCAGCCCGATCGCGACGACCAGGATGACCACCGCGACGATCGGCGACTCCAGCTCCGACGGTTCGGTGATCTTGTGGATGCCTTCGTAGAGCGCGAAGACCGAACCGAGCGTGAACAGCATCAGCGCGACGACGAACGAGTAGAAGTACCGCTCGCGGCCATAGCCGAACGGGTGGATCCTGGTCGCCTCGCGCTGGGACTTCTTCTGTCCGAGCAGCAGCAGGCCCTGGTTCGACGTGTCCGCCAGCGAGTGCACCGACTCGGCGAGCATCGACGACGACCCGGTGACGAGGAAGCCCGCGAACTTGGCGACCGCGATGCCCGCGTTCGCCGCGAGCGCGGCGATGATCGCCTTGGTTCCGCCGCCTGCTGACACCTGTACCCCCTGAAGCCGGTGGAAATGTCCGGCTGAAGCCTAAAGGGGCCGTTCCGGCTGCGAGCAGCGGGCCGACCCGATCTCGGCGGGCGGTGCCATCCGGCACTGTTCGCGGCCACCTCGGCGGCGACCCGTTCGAATTCCGCAGCGGCTTCCGGCGCCTGACCCTGATCCCGCAAACGGCCACGAACTGTCGGACCCGGTGGCTAGGGTGGCCGGTCTCATGGCGAACTTCGGCGTCCTCGGACCGCTGACCGTGCAGCGGGCGACCGGTGAATGGGTCACCTTGCGTGGTGACCGGCAGCGGTCGCTGCTGGCGGTACTGCTGTTCAACGCGAACCGGCACGTGCCGGTCGGCAGGCTGGTGGCGGCGTTGTGGCCGGACCTTCCACCAAAGTCGTACGTCTCCAATCTCCAGACGTACGTCTCGCGCCTGCGCGAGCGGCTCGGCGATGTCTCGATCGAGCACGCGGCGCACGGGTACCGGCTGCGCGTCGGCCCCGATGAGCTGGACCTGCTCGCCTTCCGCGCGGCCGCCGCGGCCGGGCGGCGGACCTCCGATCCGCGCGAACGTGCCGCGCATCTGCGCCGGGCGCTCGGGTTGTGGCGTGATCACGCGCTCGCCGATCTGCATCTGCCGGTGCTCGACGCCGAGCTGGCTCGGCTGGCGGCCGAGCGGCTCGCCGTGTTCGGCGACTGCGTGGACGCCGAACTCGCGATCGGGCGGCACACCGAGCTGATCGGCGAGCTCGCGTCGACGGTTTCGGAACATCCGCTCGCCGAGCGCACCGCCGCGCAGCTCATGGTGGCGCTGCAGCGGGCCGGGCGGCAGACCGAGGCGCTGGAGGTCTACCAGGGAATCCGCACGACGCTGGTCGAAGAGCTCGGCATCGAACCCGGTGCCGAGCTGCGGCAAGCACACGCGGCGATCCTGCAGGGCGACGCCGGCTGGCCGCTCTGCCAGCTCCCGCCGGACCTGCCCGACTTCGACGGCCGCTCGGCCGAATTCGCCGAGCTGACCACGGTGCTCGGCCGGTCCTCCGGCAGCGTTCCGGTGGTCGTGGTCAGCGGTGAGCCGGGCGTCGGCAAGAGCGCGCTCGCCGTCCGCGCCGCGCACCGGCTGCGCGAGGTCTATCCCGACGGCCAGCTGTACGTCTCGCTCTCGGGTGCGCGTGACATCGCCGAAGTGCTCGCCGACCTGCTGCGCGGCATCGGTGTCACCGGTCCGGCCATCCCCGACGATCCGGCGGCGCGCGCGTCCGCGTTCCGGGGCAGGCTCACCGGCCGCCGGGTGCTGGTCGTGCTCGACGACGCCACCGAGCCGACGCAGGTCCGCGCGCTGATTCCGGGCACGCCGGGCTGCGCGGTGCTGGTCACCAGCAGACGCAGGCTGAGCGGGCTCGCCGGCGCGCACCGGATCGCGCTCGGCCCGTTCAGCGACTCGGAGGCGCGGCGGCTGCTGGGGCGGCTGGCCGGAACCCGCGTGCACGACGAGGACTCGGCCGCCGCCCGTATCGCGGACGCCTGCGGGAACCTGCCGCTCGCGCTGCGGATCGCAGGCACCAGGCTGGCGTTGCGCCCGCATCTGCGGCTGAGCGCGCTGGCCGAGCGGCTCGAGGACGAGGTGCGGCGGCTGGACGAGCTGGCCGTCAGCGATCTGCAGGTACGCGGGAGCATCGCGCTCAGTTTCGAGGCGCTGCGGCCGGTCACCCGTGCCGCGTTCCGCGCGATCGGCCAGGTCCGCGACCGGGACCTGCCCGGCTGGACGCTCGGCATCCTCATCGACGACCCGGAGGCCGAGTCGGTGGTCGAGGAACTCGTCGAAGCCAGCCTGCTGGAACCGGTCGGTGTCGACCCGACCGGCGAACCCCGCTACCGGATGCACGACCTGATCCGCGTCTTCGCCGCCGAGCACGCGACCGGCCACGCTTCCGCGTTGTCGATCGTGCACGCGACCATCGCGCTGGCGGACGCGGCCGCGCGACGGCTGCCCCGCACCGTGCCGATGCCGTTGCCCGGCAAGGAAATCCCGCCGCAGCCACTCGACGCGGACGTCGCGGCGCGGCTGACCGCCGACCCGCGAGCGTGGTTCGAAGCGTCCCGTCCGAACATCGTGCGTTCGGTCAAGTCGCTGTGCGCGCACGGCTGGCGCACGGAGGCGCTGGCGCTCATGGAAAGGCTCAGCACCCACCTGTGGCCGCAGGGGTATTACGCGGATATGCGCACCGGGTACGAAGCGCTGCGCGAGTCGGCGCTGGCTGACGGCGATCAGCATGTGCTCGCGCTGGCCGACGCGAACCTGGCGCTGCTCTCCCACGCGCGCGGGCATTACGAGCAGGCGGCCGCGGAGTACCGGCGCAGTGCGGCGGAACTGGCCAGGCTGGGCGATGTGCCCGCGCTGGCATGGACGCTCATCAACCTGGCGGGCTGTCTCATCGGGCTCGGCGATCCGGCCGGGTCGCTGGTGCTCATCGGCGAAGCCGCCGAGCTGGCGATCGCCGATCCCCATGCGGAACTGGTTTCACTGCGGATGAAGTCCAGCGCGCTGACCCGGCTCGGCCGCGCCGCCGAGTCGGCGGTACTGGACTCGGATTCCGTCGACCGTGCGAGGGAGTCCGGCGAGCCGCGTCAGCTCGCCTTGGCGTTGCAGGGTTTCTCGTGGTCGCTGGCGCTCAGCGGCGAACTCGGCCGTGCCCGCGAGCTGATCGAAGAGTCGATTCTCTTGCTGCGCAAGGTGGAGAGCCGCTCCGCGCTCGCCAAATCTTTGCGCACGCTTGGCGCGATCCACGCCGGACTCGGCGAACGGCGTCACTCCGTCGCCGCCTATGCGGAAGCGCGGGATCTGGCCCGCGAACTGAACGAGCGGCCACGCGAGCTTTCCTGTGCCCGCGCGATCGCCGCGAGCTGGATCGGCGAAGGCCGCGCAGCCGAGGCGATTCCCTTGCTGCGCGGCTGTCTATGGGAGTTCCAGGAGATGCGCAGCCTGCCGTCGGCCGCGATCACCGCCCGCATACTGGCGAAAGCCTATGAGAAAACCGGAAACGCCGCCGACGCCCGCATCGCTCGAGACGACGCTGATCGGCTCGGACACCCCCTCGACGCGAACGCGGCGACGTTGACCGGCTTGCTGCTGAAACTGGCCGACTAGGCCTTGGCCGCCTTGGCGTACCGGTGGTTCGCCGGCAGCCAGGTGAGCACGAGCGCGACCACGGAAACCACGATCGCGGCCCACGCGAGCCCGATCATCGCGCCGGTGCCGACATCGGTCGCGACCCGCAGCGAGACGAGCGCGTTGACCACCGCGAACAGGGTCACCAGTATGCGCGCCCAGAGAGCCGCTTTCCGCATGAGCGCACCGAAAAGCACGAGCAGCGCGCCAACGGCGATCACCATGATCGCGCGGGCCTGCAAGGTTTTCGTGGCCTCTTCGACCGCGAGGTCGAGCAGCGAACCGGCACTCTGCTTGACCGTGCCGAGTGATTCGCCGGTCGCCTCGGCGACCACCTGCGCCGCCAGATCGAGTGCCAGGTCACGGCCACCGGCGAGAATGATCGCGCCGTCGATGACGGCGGCGAGCCCGGCCACGATCGCGGCGATGACCGCCGCGAGCACCGTGCCGGGACGGGAAACCGGCGCCGCCGGGGTCTGCGGCACGTAGCCGGGCTGGGCTCCGTAGCCGGGCTGCTGGCCGTAGCCGGGCTGGGCATCGGGGTAGGAAGTCACTGTGGGTCTATCTCCTTGACTGTGGGCAGAACGGATGGCAACACAAAAAGCCACCCGTCCGGCAGATAGTGCCGAACCCCGCCACACGGAACGCATACAAACGCTCCGAGGCCTCGTGAGTGTTTACGCCGGTTAGAACCGGCGATACCGCTCACGACCCCCTAAGCGCAGGTGCCCGCTGTCGCCCGGAAGACCTGCACCGGGCTCTCCCCGACCGGCTTCAACCGGACGGCCGGGTCGGCCGCGGGGAGCCAGACGGACTGGCCGCGCCCGAGTTCGACCTGCTCACCGTCGTCAGCCAGCACCCGCAGGGTTCCTGCCGTGCACAGCAGGATCTGCGGGCCGGTGCAGTGCACCAGTATCTCGTCGCGCTCGTCGGCGGCCCATTCGATGCGCGAGAGCTCGAACTCGGGCGCGTCCGTGTGGTAGACCGCGAGCCTGCCGTCGGAGGTGCCGTCCTGGACGGGCATCTCGCCGCAGCCGAAGTCGACGACCCGCAGCAGCTCCGGCACGTCCACGTGCTTGGGCGTGAGCCCGCAGCGCAGGATGTTGTCGGAGTTCGCGAGGATCTCGACGGCCGTGCCGTGCAGGTACAGGTGCAGGTTGCCGGCGGGCAGGTAGATCGCCTCGCCCGCGCGCAGCGTCAGGCGGTTCAGCAGCAGCGCGCAGAGCACACCGGCGTCACGGGGGTGCGCCTCGCCGAGCTCGAGGATCGTGCGGCATTCGGCCGCGAACTCGCCGTGATCGCGCACGTGGTGGACGCAGGCCTCCAGCACCTCGGGAAGCAGCTCGTCGAGCGAGGACTGCGGCAGCGTGATCCAGGTGGTGAACAGCGCGCGCAGGCCGTCGGAGTCCGGCTGCTCTTCCAGCAGCACGGTGAACCTGGCGAGTCCGGGTGTCTCGATGGCCTTGAGCAGCGCGACCGTGCGGGTCGGCTCGCGGAAACCGGCCAGCGCGTGGAACTCGGTCAGCGCGCAGACCAGCTCGGGCTTGGCCGTCGGGTCCGGGTAGTTGCGGTTCGGCGCGTCACGCGGGATGCCTGCCTGCTCCTCGCGGGCGTGGCCCTCGGCGGCCTGCTCGGCCGACGGGTGCGCCTGCATCGACAGCGGCTCTTCGGCGGCGAGGATCTTCAGCAGGAACGGCAGCCTGCCGCCCCAGCGCTCGGCGCACTGCGCGCCGAGCTGGCCGACCGGGTCGGCTTCGACGAGTTCGAGCAGGCTCCGCTCGACCCCGTCAGGGCCCTCGATCCGCGACGGGTCGCCGGGATGGGCGCCCATCCACAGTTCCGCCTCCGGGTGCGGCGCCGGTACCGGACGTCCCAGCAGCTCGGGGATCGTCGTACGCGATCCCCACGCATAGGGCCGCACGGCATTGCGCAGCAGCTCCACTGTCACCTCAACTCCTCGCCGGGCACCTTCTGCCAGGCCCCATGTCCTCGAAAAGCAGTCTCAGGCCGAAACCGGCGAAAACTGCCCGGCACCGCCGATACTGCCCGCCGCCAGCCCGAGGTAAACGGCGGCCAGCTCGAACCGGAGCGCGAGCACCCCTGCCCGAATCGGTTCGTCCGCTTCGATCTCCTCCGCGGGCGCGATCCTGTCGACCCCGGGGAGCATCTCCTCGGCCTGATAACGAGCGGCCTCCGCCGCGGCTCCGGTGCGGATCGCGAGCAGCACGACCCTCGGGCGCAGGCCTGAGGGCTCGTCGTCCGGGTCCGCGAACAGGTCACGCTCACTGTTGCCCATGAGCGCGGCCCGGCGCAGCGCCGGCCTGGCCAGCGCCTGACGATAGTCCTCGACATCGCAGACGGTCGCGGCATGGGCGGCGAAGGCGTGCGCCGCGTGCTCACCGACAGCGACGGCCACGGGGTCCAAACCCCACAGCAGCGGCAGCCGATCGGCCACCCGCAAGGCCAGCGCCTTGGCCGGATTCGCGAAGGAATCCCGAGCTAGATAGTCTTTTTCGGCCTCGGCGTCCAGCTGGTCGGCCAGCTTCTCGACATCGCTGACGAGCAGGCCGAGCGCGTTCGCGGTGAGTAACCCCGCGGCGAGGCCACGGGGGAACGCCATCTCCGGTGGAACCGGCACACGTGGCGCGATTAACAATCCTTTACCCGCCACGGAGGCCGCGACGGGCCCTTCGGCAGGCCCGGACAGCACGACGGTGGCGCCGAACCGGGCCGCGCGCTCCAGCGATGCGGCCAGCTCCCGGTCACCGGGGTCGTCGGTGTGCGCGAACACCACGTCGAGCGCGCCGATCCAGCTCGGCACGACCTCGGCGATGACGACCGGCACCGGGCACTGCGGAGTGAGCAGCGCCGCGAGCATGCGGGTCAGCGACCGGCTCACGCCGGGCCGGTCGATCAGCACGAGCGCACGCGGGCGCCCCAGGTCGAGCCGGTCGCTCAGCCCGATCTCGGCGGCCGCCTCCGCGGTCGCCCGCACCTGCGCGCCCGCCATCGCGGCGGCGCGCAGGAGCCCCGCGCTGTCGGCTGCGGCCAACCGCGCGGGATCGTCGAGCAGGGAGTCGTCAAGCACCGTCGGCACTGGAGGTTTCCGAACCCTCGGGAGTGGTGGCCTCGTCGAGCAGCAGCACCGGGATGCCGTCGCGGACCGGGTACACCCGCCCGCACTCGGTGCAGGTGAGCGCGTCGGCCTCGGGATCGCCGGGCGAACCGGCCCGCAGCGGGGCGTGATCCGGCGACGGGCAGGCGAGGATCTCGAGCAACTGTGCGTCAAGCGTGACGGCCATGATTCCTCCATACCACGTAGCGAGCATGAGTGTGCGTTCCGTGGCACTCATGAAACTCAAGTGACAGGAGTACGCAGCCTGTATTACGCACGAACGATCGCCAGTACTTCGTCGGTCAGCGCGCGCACGGCGTTAACGTCGGCGGCTTCCACGTTCAGGCGAAGCAGCGGCTCGGTGTTCGACGGGCGCAGGTTGAACCAGCCGCCATCGGGCAGCTGAACGGTGAGACCGTCGAGTTCGTCGACCGTGACGCCGTCGAGCTTGGCGTAGGCGTCCTTGACCGCGAGCAGCCTGGCGACCTGGTCGTCGACCGTCGAGTTGATCTCGCCGGACGCGGCGTAGCGCGAGTAGTCGGCGGTGAGCGCGGACAGCGTGCCGTCCTGCTCGCCGAGCGCGGCGAGCACGTGCATCGCGGCCAGCATGCCGGTGTCGGCGCGCCAGAAGTCGCGGAAGTAGTAGTGCGCGGAGTGCTCGCCGCCGAAGATGGCGCCGGTCCTGGCCATCTCGGCCTTGATGAACGAGTGCCCGACGCGGGTGCGCACCGGCTTGCCGCCGTGCTCGGCGACGATCTCGGGCACGCCCTTCGAGGTGATCAGGTTGTGGATGATCGTGCCGCCGGGGTCCTTGGCCAGCTCGCGCACGGCCACCAGCGCGGTGATCGCGCTCGGCGAGACCGGCTCGCCCCGCTCGTCGACGACGAAGCAGCGGTCGGCGTCGCCGTCGAAGGCGAGCCCCGCGTCGGCGCCGACCTCGCGGACCTTGGCCTGCAGGTCGACGATGTTCTTCGGGTCGAGCGGGTTGGCCTCGTGGTTCGGGAAGCTGCCGTCGAGCTCGAAGTACATCGGGACGACCTCGAGCGGCAGCCCGTCGAAGACCGTGGGGACGGTGTGCCCGCCCATGCCGTTGCCCGCGTCGACGACGATCTTCAGCGGACGGCTGCCGCTGAGGTCGACCAGTTTGCGCAGGTAGGCGGCATAGTCGGCGAGCACGTCCTGGTGGGTGACGGTGCCGGGCTGGCCCTCGAACGCGGGAACGCCCTGCTCGACGGTGTCGCGGACCTCGGCGAGCCCGGTGTCCTGCCCGACCGGCGCGGCGCCCGCGCGGCACAGCTTGATGCCGTTGTACCGCGCCGGGTTGTGGCTCGCGGTGAACATCGCGCCCGGCATGTTGAGCGAGCCGGAGGCGAAGTACAGCTGGTCGGTGCTGGCGAGGCCGATCGACACCACGTCGAGGCCCTGCGAGGTGACCCCGTCGGCGAACGCCTCGGCCAGGCCGGGCGAGGAGTCACGCATGTCGTGACCGATCACGACACTGGGTGATTCGGGCTTGATGAGCAGCGCGAAGGCGGCGCCGAACTCCCGGATCAGCGCGGCGTCGAGCTGCTCGCCGACCACACCCCGGATGTCGTAGGCCTTCACGATGCCAGAAAGATCTGCCACGCCGTTTACTCCCGAAGTCGCTTGCCGTCTCGCCGCCCGGAAGCCTACCGGGCGACTCTGACGCCCACCCGTCTCCCGCCGCCACCCTCAACGGAGACGCTGCGCGTCACAGCGCTAATTCAAGCGACCTGGCAGCACCCGTAGATGACCACGACGTCCGGACGGACCCTCGTCGTCAGGGTTGACGGCGGGTTTGTCCGAGCGGCCTGCCTCGCGCACGGCCTCGGCCAGCGCGGTCAGCTCGTCGTTGGACGGGTCGGGGTGGGCGAACTCACCCTCGTGGCGGACGACCTCCCACCCCTTGGGGACCGTGAGCCGCAGCGCGTGCGCTTCGCACAGGTCATAGGAGTGGGGTTCCGAGGCCGTGGCCAACGGGCCGACGACGGCGGTCGAGTCGCTGTAGGCGTAGGTCAGCGTCGCCACAGCCGGCTCTAGACAGCCTGTCCGCGAACACTTTCGTACGCTCCGCACAGTCGTAAACGATAGCGCGTCCGAGCGACGACTCACCGGCGACACGCGCTGTGTCTTCTTCAGCGCGTACCCTTCTTGCGTGGCAACCGCGCGTGACTACCGACTGCAGCAGCGCTTGCGCCGGGACAGGCACGGGCGCGGGCTCCGCGGCGCGCTCTACCCGGCGACCCTCCCGGCCGCCTCGAGCCGCGCCGAGAAGTTCGACGCGCTGGTGCTCGACGCGCTCGAACCCATCGAAGCGCGCTGGCGCCACGAGCTGACGAAACTCGACGTGGCCGTCGACGACGTCCCCGAGGTCCACCGCGACGGCGACCCGGTCGCGGCCGAGGGCGTGCTCCACGACGGCGCCGTCCCGCTCTCCCGGCTGGTGCCCGCTGGCGTCGACCGCTCCGGCATGCCGACGCGCGCGCGGATCGTGCTGTACCGGCGTCCCCTCGAAGCCCGCGCGAAAGACCCGAGCGAGTTGGCCGAGCTGGTCCACGACGTACTGGTCGAGCAGGTCGCGGGCTACCTGGGCCTCGAACCGGACGTCATCGAAGGCGAATAAGGACTCGCGAGTGTTGCCGACGGTTAGAACCGCCCGCCCGTCGCCCACCACCACCCTCAACGGAGGCGCTGCGCGCCCCTGTGTTCATGCAGCACTCATGACCCCTTGCGGCGGCTCGGGATGGCCGTGAGCAGCGCGAACAGCACGGCCGCGATCTGCGCCAGCAGCAGGAGGTTCCGCACGCCCGCCGAGTGGTCGACCACGACCTCCGAGGACTTGGCGGGCACCGAGACCGCGACCTGGTGACCCCAAGCGGGCACGATCGGCACCGCCTTGCCGTTGACCGTCGCGTGCCAGCCCGCTTCGACCTCCGCCGCGAGCACCAGCAGGCGGCCTTCGGGGCCGTCGGAGACGCGGACGTGCACGTCCGGCAGCGTCGCCTGCACCGGCGCGACGCCGGGGGAAGTGCCGGGCGCGCCCTGGCCGGTCACGGCTTTCTTGGCCAGCTCGGGTGAGATCAGCGCGACCTGGCCGCCCGGGGGCAGGAGCCGGAGCACCGGCCTGCCGTCGGAGGTCGGGGGCGCGCCGCCCACAAGGTCCTTCGCGAGCGCGATGAACGCGTCGCGGTTCGCGCCGGCGGGCAGTACGACATAGAGGACGCCGGACGCCTCGGCCGCCGCCAATGCCTGCTTGACGTCTTCGGGTGAGCCTTGGGCGAGTGCCTGCCGCCAGGACGCGAGCCGTTGCGGGCTGCCGACGACAGGGGCCAGGTCGTCGTCGCCGTAGCGGGCGAGCCTGCCGCCGATCTGGCGGGCTGGCTCGCCGTCGGACACGACGAGCACCGAACGGCCGGTCGCGGCGAGTTCGGCGGCGACCGGGGCCGCGAGTTCCGTGCCGCGGCCCGCGCGCAGCGGGCCCTCACGGCCGGCGATGACCGCTCCGGTCGCGAGGATCAGCAACACCACCACGCCGCACGCCGCCGCCAGTTTCGGCAGCCAGGCGACGTCGCGCTCCGGGACGATCTCGCGGCGGCAGGCGATGAGCACGATCCACAGCAGGCCGACACCGATCACCAGCAGCGGCACGCCGGCGAAACCGGGCGCGGGAGCCCCGCCCCGCAACGGGGTCACGGACACCAGCCGCACGAGCGCCAGGCCCGCGCCGCCCAGCGCGATCAACGCGAAGGGGCCCGCCATGCGCTTCGACGGCCGCGCCACGAGCGCGACCACGGCGGCCACCACGACCGCGAAGCCGGTCGGCCACGCGCCCGCGTCGCCGGGGTCGAGTCCGGCGAGTTCCGTCGCCGCGGTCAGCCGGCCCGGCCCGCCGAGGCCGTGCACGAGCAGTTCCGGATGCTTCAGCAGCACGGTCGGCCACGGCAGCAGCAACGCCAGCGGCAGCACGACCACGATGCCGACGGCCGCGATCCGCCGCGCGAGCCCGGTCGGCGACGGCAGCACGACGAACGCGCCGACCAGCCCGACCACCGCCAGCGCGTGCGCGAGCGGCGAGAACGCGCCGAGCAGTGCGACGCCGAGCGCGCTCAGCACCGAGACGTGCAGCCAGCGCGCGTCGGCGCGGACGAGCAGGCCGGTGATGCCCGCGACCACCAGCGGCGCCACGATGTGCACGACGACCACGTCGAGCCTGCCCTGCGCGACAGCGGCGGTGGCGACGGGAAGTAGCGCGTAGGCAACGGAAATCGCCGCGCGGACCCAGCGGCGCACCCGAATCCGCCGGGACGCGGCGTAGGCGGTGAGCGCGGCGAGCGGCGCGTCACCGATCAGCAAGATCGCGACGACGGTGCTCGGCCCGCCCAGCACACCGAAAACGCCGAGCACCGGAAGCGACGCGGGCGCGGCGCTCGCGGTGCCACCGGAGACGGGATGCCACGACGCCAAGTACGTCGACCACACCTCACCGAGCGAACCGACCGGCAGCAGATGCCCGCCGGAGAGATCGAAACCGAGCCGTGCGCTGTTGATCACCAAGCCGAGCGCGGCCAGCACCACCAGCATCACCACCGGCGGCGCGAACACGGTCGCCGCCAGCACACGGCGCCGGTTCACCTCCACGAAAACGATCTCGGGCTCCGGCTCGGCGCCCCGGCGGAACGGCGACGGCTTCGGCCCCGCGGGTTTTTCTTCCTTTTCCGGCAACGTGACCGCGACGACCGCGGCCGGGCGCCGCAAGCCCGATCCGCGGGAACCGGTGCCACGCAGGGCCCCGGCCGGCAACGCGTCCGGGCCCACCGGCCGGTGCGTCTTCGCCCGCATGGCCTCCGGCGTGATCCACGCCGTCTCCTCGGAAACCTGTTCCGGCACCCGCCCGAGCGCGGCTTCGCTCGCGACCCTGCGGCGCACCAGGTCGACGACTCCGGCACGCACGGCGTTGCGCAGCCGCGTGAACCGGCCCATGACGAGTCCGCGCGCGGAGCCGCCGCCGCGCTTGGCGCGCGCGGCACGCAGACCCGCGCGCCCGCCGAGGAGATACCCGATCGCGGCGAACTCCGCGTGCGCTTCGGTGGTCCGGCGCAGCAGCAGGAACACGAGCGCGCGCGCACTGAGCAAGACCGGCAAGCGCACCAAGCCGAACAGGAACGAAAGCGGTGAGGTGTTGACGAGGAACGCGCGCAGGCCATGCGCCCGGTTCGCCGCGGCGACGGTGGAACCGAGCGCGTCCGCCCGCCGTTGCCCGGTGGTCACCGCGCGCGCGTGCCGCAAACGGGCCGGTGGCACGGAAAGCACGAGCCCGCCCGCCGCGTTGGCACGCCAGCCGAAGTCGACGTCCTCGCGCAGCAACGGGAATCCGGGATCGAAGCCGCCGAGCTCGTCCCAGAGGTCGCGGTCGATCAGCGCGCCCGCGCTGGGTACCGCGAGTACTTCCGTGCTTTGTTCACCCGATGCGGTGACCTGCTGCCGATGCCCCGACGCGTCCGTGGACAGTCCGGCCTCGACGATCAGCCGAGGATCCGACCAATCGAGCGCGAGCGGACCGAGCACCTTCGCCGACGGCGACGCGTCCGCGGCGCGCAGCAAGGTGTCCAGGCAGTCGGGTTCGGGCGCGCAATCGTCGTGCAGCAGCCAAATCCAGGCACCGGGATCACCCCAGCGCTCGACCGCGTTCGCCACGGCCTCGTTGACGGCGGCGGCGAAGCCGGTTTCATTCGAAAGAGTGATTACCCCGTCGAGGACGGGCTGCGCGTCGAACCCGGCCGGATCCGCCGCCTCCGCGAGCAGCGCAGGCGTGCGGTCCGTCGAGCCGGTGTCGATCGCGAGCACGTGCCTCGGCCGGATGGAGCTGCGCCGCAGCGCGGAAAGCGCCAGCGGCAACCAGCTTTCCCCGTTGTGGCAGACCAGAATCGCCAAGACGGGTGCGGTACGAAGCATCGGTGGCGCGGGGCGCAAGTGTCACTCCGGTACGGGGTGCGGGCGGCGGGTTGTCCGCCACCCTAAACGCACGCTCACTCACCGACAGCCGCGACTCCCACGCTGTGAGAGCTTTAAACCACGCGTTTCTTCAGCTTTCGCCGCTCGCGCTCGGACAGACCGCCCCAGATGCCGAAGCGCTCATCGTGCGCCAGCGCATATTCGAGACAGTCGTCCTTGACCTCGCAGCCCAAGCAGATTCGCTTGGCCTCACGGGTCGAGCCGCCCTTCTCAGGGAAGAACGCCTCCGGATCCGTTTGCGCGCAAAGGGCGCGCTCCTGCCACTCCTGCTCCTCGGTGGCATCGTCGAACAGCTCGGTCAGATCACCCAGAGACTGCTCCGGGTTCTCTCCCCAACCCACGACGTGCCCCCATTCCCTTCCTTCGGCGTCCACCTTCACGTCCGCCTCCTCGCTTCCACGCACTCCCCAGGCTGGCGGTTGAAATCCCACCCGTGGCTCCCCCTGGAGCCGCGAATGACATCAATGTGATTACACCCGTGTAATGCGGTCAGGTCAAGCGGAGTAGCGAGTTTGGGGGACACCTGAGACGTAACGCGCAAGGGGACACGCCGTGAAACTTCACACGAGGCATACGGAAGACTGGAGGGGTGCAGAGATCAGCAGTGCGACCGAGCCCCGTGTTCCTCGGCATACTCGCCGTCACCATCGCGGCCGGAATCCTTGCCGCAGTAAGGGATCCCTTCGACGCGGAGAACGTGCGAGACCCGATCGGCACCATCGGCGTCTTCGTGCTCGTGATCGGCGGGTGGATCCTCTCGCTCACCTTGCACGAGTTCGGGCACGCGCTCGTGGCGTTCAAGGGCGGGGACTACAGCATCGCCCACAAGGGTTACCTGACGATGGACGTCCGGAAGTACACGGACCCCGTCCTGTCCATCATCCTGCCGCTGATTTTCCTTGCGATCGGCGGCATCCCGCTGCCCGGTGGCGCGGTCTGGATCAACCACGCCGCGCTGCGCAACCGGGCGACCGCGTCCTGGGTGTCGCTGGCGGGCCCGCTGAGCAACCTCGTGATCGGCATCGTGCTGTGCCTGGTGGTCGCGCTGGTGCCGTCGCTGCCGTTCGGCCTGCTGGTGGGGCTGTCGTACCTGGCGCTGCTCCAGATCGTGACCTTCGTGCTCAACATCCTGCCCGTGCCGGGCCTCGACGGGTACGGCGCGGTCGAGCCGTATCTCCCGCCGAACGCGCGTGAGATGGGCGCGAAGGCACGGCCGTGGGCGCCGCTCATCCTCTTCGCGCTGCTTTTCGCCGTCCCGCAGGTGAACGCCCTGCTGTGGGAGGCGTCCTACTCCATCTTCGACGCGGTCGGCGGCAGCAGCCGCGCGGCTTCGTACGGCCTGCAGACGTTCATGTTCTGGAAGTACAACTAGCGTTTGGCGAACCAGGCGTCGGCTCTCTTGGCGACGCGCTTCAACCCGGAGCGCTCGCCGAGATAGTCGCCCGCCATGCCCACGACGGGCAACATGCCGATCGCACGATGATAGAAGCGGCCACGCGGCCGCTTTTCCAGTTCTTCGACAATGCCCAAGAGGGAACGACCGAGCCGCCACAAAGTTCCCAGTGACGCCTTGATCGTGACCTTCCCGTGTTTTTTCTTGGACTCGTCGAGCTCTTCGGTCAGCCGCTCGGTCGAAGCGTCCTCTTCGGACACATCGTGCTCGGTGTGCTTGCCTGCCGCGACGACCGGATCGACGTCGCGCTCGAACAGCACCCAGGCGATCAGCCGCACGCGGTCGCCGACCTCGAGCACGCCGTGCTCGCCCGCGATCGCGCACAGCAGCAGGCCCTGCGCGGCCGCGCCGAGCGTGTCCTGGATCGGCAGCCGGTCCGCGAGCGCGCCGCCGAGGCCGGGCACGGACGTCACCAAAGCGGTGAAGCGGCCGACGCGGTGGATCCACCAGTGCGTGCGCTCGTCGACGGTCATCGACGCCCACGCCGCGGTGCCCGGCACCTTGACCGAGGTGAGGCCGTCGAGCAGTTTGTCGCGCAGTGACGCGTCCACGCCGTCGAGTTCGCTCTTGCCGCGTTCGCGTAACCCGAACGGGTCGGATTCGCGCAGCGCGTCGAGCATCGGGCCGCAGCCGCGGACGAACGGCCGCAGCACGGCCACCACCTGGCGGTCCGAAATGGCCTCAGCCACGCTTGCCTCCCAGCTTTCCGCCCAGCACGAACGCGCCGGGCAGCGCACCCGCGGCGACGAGGACAAGGGCACGCCAGTCCTGGATCAGCACGAAGTCGCCGCCGGGACCGCTCAATCCCACGAACAACGTCACGACTACCCATACCAGCAGCGGCACAAACGACAGCGACGGCTTGGCGAGCTTCGCGGCGGCGATCACCAGCATCGGCGTGGTGACCGCGGCGACCACGGCCGCGACCGGGAACGGCATGTCCCACAGCCTCGGCAGTATCACCCCGTCGAGGCGCAGCGGCAGGAAGAACAGCTCCAGCACGGCGAGCACCGCCGCGTCCACGCCCAGCAGCACCAGCGGCCAGGCGCTTCGTGCGGTCACAGTGTCAGTCCCCCGAACAGATCCGACTCGGCGCCCTCCGGGGAACCGGACGCCAGCACGAAGTACTCGTGCGGCGGGATCGGCTGCGCGATGTCGTTGGACAGCGCGAAGCAGCCGTCGTGCACCACCGTGACCTGGGTCTCATGCGCGCGCAGCGCCGCACGCTTGGCCGGCAAGTACTTCTCGACGTCCAGCTCGGTGGTGATGCGCTCGTCCGAGACGGTCGGCAGCTCGCCGTCGGCGGGCACGCGGAACGGCGCGACGCCGTCCTCTCGCAAGACGGCCAAGCCGTCGGCGGTCGCCTGCTGTGAAGCCACCGTGTGGAAAACGCGGTGCACCGAAGGCGCGTTCTCGCAGGCCGCCATGGTGATTTCATGCGCCCTGATGTGGTCGGGATGCCCATATCCGCCGAAAGCGTCATAAGTGACGACGACCTGGGGCCGCACTTCTTCGAGGATTTCCATCAGCTGAGCGGCCTGTTCCGCGGCGGATCCGCCGGTGAACGCGCGGCGATGCGCGGCGGAGGCGGTCCCCGCCATCCCGGAATCGCGCCAGCGGCCCAGCCCGCCCAGATAACGATGCGATCGCAGTCCCAGTTCGCCACAGGCACGGGCCAGCTCGCCGGAGCGGTAGCCGCCCAGCTGGTCGGCGGCCCACGAGCCGAGCTGGGCCAGCTCGACCGGGATGATCTCGCCTTCTTCCCCCAGCGTGCAGGTCACGAGGGTCACCTCAGTACCCTCGGCCGAGTAGCGTGCGATGGTGCCACCGGTGGTGATGCTCTCGTCGTCGGGATGTGCGTGGACGAGGAGCAACTTTCGTTGCGAAGCGGAGGTCACGGGTTCAGATTAATTCTCGTGCTCCGACCTTCGTCGGGCACACCTCGGTTATCCTCGCGCGGGTCATTCCTTAACGCGGGTTGACTGTCTGTACCCCCACGAAGGGCGTCTAGTGAGCACAGAAGCAACATCGGCGAACCCCGGCATGTCCGGGGCCGTCCTGTCCATCTCGGATCTGACGATCTCCTTCCCGACCGAAGACGGAGTCGTCGACGCGGTCAAGGGCATCGGGTTCGACGTGAAACCGGGCGAGATCGTCGCGGTCGTCGGCGAGTCGGGTTCCGGCAAGTCGGTCACCTCGATGTCGGTGCTGGGTCTGCTGCCCAAGACCAGCCGGATCAACGGTTCGCGCAAGCTCGGCGAGCAGGATCTCTCCAACCTCAAGGAGAAGGAGATCCGGAAGGTCCGCGGCAACGAGATCGCGATGATCTTCCAGGAGCCGATGACCGCGCTGAACCCGGTCTACACCGTCGGCTGGCAGATCCGCGAGGCGCTGCGCTCGCACCAGGACATCGCGAAGGACGCCGCCGACAAGCGCGCCATCGAGCTGCTCGAGATGGTCGGCATCCCGAACCCGCCGGAGCGGTTCAAGCAGTACCCGCACCAGCTCTCCGGCGGTCTGCGCCAGCGTGTCGTGATCGCGATGGCCATCGCGTGCGACCCGAAGGTGATCATCGCCGACGAGCCGACCACGGCGCTCGACGTGACCGTGCAGGCTGAGATCCTCGGACTGCTGCGCAAGCTGCGTGACACGCTGAACACCGCGATCGTGCTGATCACCCACGACATGGGTGTCGTCGCCGACCTCGCGGACCGCGTGGTCGTGATGTACCAGGGCGAGATCGTCGAAGAGGCTCCCGTGCGCGAGCTGTTCGCCTCGCCCAAGGAGGAGTACACCCGCAAGCTGCTCGCCGCCGTGCCGGTGCTCGGCCAGCGTCCCGAGGGCCGCAGGCTGTTCGAGTCGGTCATCACCGACGAGTCCGACGCCGCCGCGATCGCCGACGACATCCGCCTCGAGGACAGCGAGCTCGCGGCCGTGATCGAGGAGAGCGCGCCCGCGCTCGAGATCAAGGACCTCGTGCTGGAGTTCCCCGGCCGCCGCGGCCAGGCGAAGAACCGCGCCGTCGACGGCGTTTCGCTGTACATCAACAAGGGCGAGATCCTCGGACTGGTCGGCGAGTCCGGTTCCGGCAAGTCGACCATCGGCCGCTGCGCGATCCGGCTGCTGCAGCCGACCTCCGGTTCGGTGTCGATCGCGGGCCAGGACATCACCACGATGTCCAACAAGGAACTGCGCCCGCTGCGCCGGTTCTTCTCCATCGTCTTCCAGGACCCGGCGTCCACTTTGGACCCGAAGATGACGATCGGCGAGTCCGTCGGCGAGCCGCTCGTGCTGCACAAGGTGCTGGCGGGCAAGGAGCTCAACAAGCGCGTCGCGACGCTGCTCGACAAGGTCGAGCTGGGCGGGCACTACCTCAACCGGTACCCGCACGAGCTCTCCGGCGGCCAGCGCCAGCGCGTCGCCATCGCGCGTGCGCTCGCGCTCGACCCGCAGCTGCTGATCGCCGACGAGCCGACCTCCGCGCTCGACGTCTCGGTGCAGGCCCGCGTGCTGGACCTGTTCCTCGACCTGCAGAAGTCGCTGCAGTTCGCGTGCCTGTTCATCTCGCACGACCTCGCGGTCGTCGACCTGCTGGCCGACCGCGTCGCGGTGATGCAGCGCGGCAAGCTGATCGAGGTCGGCACCCGTGACCAGGTGCTGCACTCGCCGCAGCAGGACTACACCCGCCGCCTGCTCTCGGCGGCTCCCGTCGCCGACCCGATCCTGCAGGCCGAGCGCCGCGCGGCCTGGGAAGCGGGCAAGCTCGCCCCCGTGGCCGACTGACCTTCCGGCTCGGTAAAAAAATCCCAATGTGGCTTTCGTCAGTTTTCAGCTGACGAAAGCCACATTGGCGTGCCCAGAGCTGACGAATGCCGCATTGGGATTTTTTTGGCGGCGGCTTGAACCTGGCGGGCGGGTGGCCGGGTAATACCGGGCGTGAGCATCACTCTGGGGCGGCCGGTCGAGATCGAGGACCGGCCGAGGTCCGGCAGACGCCGGGCGGTGTGGCTGGCGGCCGGTGTCGTCGTGCTGGGTGTCGTACTGGTGGGGCGGATCGGGCGGTTCGGGTTC
Organism: Amycolatopsis sp. NPDC059657; assembly: GCF_042734395.1. Lineage (NCBI taxonomy): Bacteria > Bacillati > Actinomycetota > Actinomycetes > Pseudonocardiales > Pseudonocardiaceae > Amycolatopsis > Amycolatopsis sp. NPDC059657. The sequence goes on from NZ_JBHWEB010000021.1 coordinate 38,651, forward strand.
AATCCGACCGATCAGGGGTTCGTGCTGGCGCAGAGCTGGCGGCTGCTGCACGGGGAGCTGCCGCACGCCGACTTCACGTCGCCGCGGCCGCTGGGGTCGGCCGTGCTGCACATGGTCGATTTCGTCGTGCCGGCACCGCTTTTCGTCAGCTCCAGCTTCGTGATGATGGTCGAGCTGACGGTCGCGACCATCGCGATGGCGGCGTTGCTCACCAGGACCCGACCGACGGCCTGGGGGCCGTCCCGGCTGGGCCTGGTCGCCGCGGCGACCATGGTCAACCTGCACACCTACCCGCTGATGGCCTGGCACACGGTCGACGGTGTCTTCCTGGTCGCGACCGGGCTGTGGGCCGTCGACTCCGGCAAGCGGCGGACCGGGTTCTTCCTGCTCGGTTTCGCCGTGATCGTCAAGCAGAGCTTCGCGCCCGCGCTGGTGCTCGGCCTGCTGCTGGTCATGCTGCACCCGGCGAAACGGCAGTGGCAGCGGATCGGCGTCGACCTGCTCTTCCTCGCCGCGGCGCCGCTGAGCTACTACGTCCTGATCGGTGGCGGCTTCCCCGCGGCGAAGGAGCAGCTCACCACCGCGACCGGCACCTGGGGTGAACGGCTGCTCGAGATCGCCGACACGGCCTCGATCGTGCAGGCCGCGGTCGTGCTGGCGGTGCTCGCGGGTGTCTGGCTCGCCCGTGAGCGGCTCGGGTCCGCCGGTCTGTGGCTGCGGATCGCGCTGGGCGTCGGCGTCGCGGCGATCACCGTGTCCGTGGTGGTGCGCGGGCATCTCGCGCACGCGGGCGACTGGTCGATCACGCTGCTGTGGATCTTCGTGGCCGCCGCGGCGGCGGACGCGGTGATCCAGCGGCACTTCCCGTGGCGGTACCTCGCCGTGGCCGCGCTGGCGTGGATGGCGAGCCTGTCCTGGGGCTATCCGTATCCCGGGCTGGTCGCCGGCAGCATGGCGCTCGGCACGCTGGAGGTGCTCGCCCGCACGGTCGACCTCCGTGCGCGCTGGGCGGAGGCGCTGGGCCCGATCGCGGCCGTGCTGGTCGCGCTGCAGCTGGTCAACGCGCACGACGCCGCGCCGTACGCGGACCGCCCGCAGGCCAGGCTCACGCACGACCTCGGCGACATCTCGCCGTCGCTGCTCTGGGTGCGCACCAACCCGAGCGTGCACGCCTATCTCGCCCAGCTCCGGGACTGCGTCGCCCAGTTCCCCGCCACGAAGGTCGCGATCATGCCGGACAACGCGTTCGCCTATCCGGCGCTCGGCCTGCACAACCCGTTCCCGATGGACTGGGTGCTGCCGATGGAGGTCGTCGGCGACACCGAGCAGCGCATGCTCGACACCATCGGCGAGCTCAACCGCGACGGCGACTACCTGGTGCTGTTCCAGACCGTCACCGCGCAGGCGCTGGCCGCGGGCGCGCCGGTGCCCGCGAGCGTGCCCGCGGAGACCCGACCGGCCTATCACACGGGATTGGAGGAACGGATCCTCGATCGCCTGACCGGTCAGCGGATCACCTGCGGGAATTTCGTCGGTGTCTATTCGGCGAGAAGAGCAACCTCCGACCCCGCCCCATGAGTAGTAACGACATCGGGGTGGAAACTGGGGGTGACCGGAGTGACCGAGCAGGAGGATTTTTCTGCTTATTTCACATCGCGGGTTCAGCGGTTCAGACGGCTGGCGTACGCGATGTGCGGGGACTGGCATGGTGCGGAGGATCTGGTGCAGGCCATGTTCGTGCGGCTGTATCGGAGCTGGCGGAAGGTGCGGCCTGCCACGGTCGATGCCTACGCGCGCAAGATCCTGCTCAACGTGTACCTCAACGGCAAACGCCGCGCCGACCGCGAGATCGTCTCGGATCCGCCCGACCGCGCGGCGCCGGACGGCCGCGACACCGACGCGCGGCTTGACCTGGAGCGGGTGCTGACCGGGCTGACACCCCGGCAGCGCGCGATGGTCGTGCTCCGGTTCCTCGAAGACCTCCCGGTCGCGGAGGTCGCCGATCTGCTGGGCGTGGCACAGGGCACCGTCAAGAGCCAGACCGCGCGCGCCGTCGACGCGCTGCGGGTGACGCTCCCCCAGTCGAGCTTGGAGTGAACGCGATGGAAGAGACCGACCTCCGTGCCGCGCTGCGGGCCTACGTGACCACGGACGAGCCACCGATCGGGCTCGCCGAGAGCACCGTGGTGAAAGCCGGGCAACGCGCCAAGCGGCGGCACGCGGTCGCGGCCATCGGCAGCGCCGTGGTGCTGGTCGTCGCGATGGTGGCGGGTGGCGCCGTCGTGCTGCCCAAGCTGCACTCGACGGTGCCGGTCGCCTCGAAGGCGCCCTGTGCGGCGAACCGGTTGGAGGAGACGGACGAAGAAGGCCGGGCCCGCCTGACCTGCGTGATGCGTTTCGTGCTGCGGCCGTTCCTTCCCGCGGGCGTCAAGCTCGGCCGTGACGGGGAAGGCCAGACCCCGCCGCCCGGCGACGACCCGCTGGAACTCGCGATCGAAGACTCCGGGTTCGGCGCCGCTTACAAGCTGCGCCTGAACATTACGGACGACCAGGGTCTCGGCGCGCTGGTGATGAGCATCAGCCGCGGCCAGCCGGATCCCTGGGCCCAAGCCGAGTACGACAAATGCGGCCCGCCGCAGATCGACTGCTCGAGGGTGCCGGGACCGCGCGGCGGCCGGTTGTCCTTCGAAACCCTGAAATCCCCTGACGGCATCATCTACCACTACTCCGGGTACGTCGCCCCCGATGTCAGCGTCTCGCTGATCAGCGGTAATGCCATGGAGACGAACTTCGCACACACTCCGACGAAACCGAGCCGTCCGCTGCCGTACTTCGACTACCGGCAGATGGAAGCGATCATGACCGCCCCCGACCTCGTCTACTGAAACCGGGAAACCCATGAAAGGCAAAGACGACTTCTCCGAGTTCTTCGCCGCGCGGGCGCAGCGCTACCGCAGGCTCTCCTACGCGCTGACCGGCGACTGGCCCGCCGCCGACGTGCTCGTCGAGGCCATGTTCGTCCGCCTGCACGGCCGGTGGCGCAAGGTCCGCCCGGCCACCGCCGACGAGCACGCCCGCAAGCTGCTGCTCGACGTCTACCTATCCCGACGGCACAAGGCCAAGCCGCCGGACGAAGCCGCGCCCGGCATGGACCAGGTGCTGGCCGGGCTCCCGCCGAAACAGCGGGCCATGGTCGTCTTCCACTTCCTGGAGGACTTGCCGGTGCCCGAGGTGGCCGCACTGCTCGGCGTCCCCGAGCGCGCGGCCGAGCAACAGATCGCGAGCGCCAGCGCGGCGCTGCGTGGTTCCATCCAACCGAGTAAGGACTGATTCCCTTGGAAGACATCGACTTCCGTACCGCTTTACAGGACTACGTCACCCGCGAGGAAGCCCCGTCCACGCTGGCCGAAGGCGCCATCATCTCGGCGTCGAAGCAGGCACGACGGCTGCGCCGGTATGCCGCCGTCGGCACGGTGACGGCCGTCGTCGCCGCGGTGACCGCCGGGATAAGCCTGCTGCCCGACCGGAACGCGCCACCGCAGCTCCACAAGGCCGCGCCGGTCGCCTGCCCGGGACAGGTGCAGGCCGAAACCTCCGCACAGCTCAAGGCGCGCCTGGAATGCGTACTGGGCAACGCCATCCGGGCGGAGCTGGAGCCGGGCGCCCGGATAGTGGCGATGCCTTACGACCAGCCTTGGGTCGTAGTGCCGCCGCCTGGGAGCGACCCGCTGGCGCTCGCGCTTTCCTCCCCACCGGCGGCGGACAAGTTCATCCTGCGCTTCCAAGTGACAGACAGCCAAGGCGTCGGCTCCGCGGAGATCCACCTGGTGCCGTACGACGGCGGTCGGGATCCGAAAGGCGCGCTCGGCGACTGCGACCGGTATCTGAGCGGGAAGAACGCCCTCACCTGCAGGGACGAGCTGGGACCGCGCGACGGGGTGCTGCGCCTGCGCACCGAGGGCGTGAACGGCCTTGAGAACGACATCGTCGAACTCCACACCACCGACTCCCTCATCTCGATCGACAACTTCAACTACGCGACGCCCGGCGTTCCTTACCGCTTAGGAAAAACCGCCCCGGTGACGCGGCAGAAACCCCCGTTCGACTGGGCACAGCTGGTGCGGATCGTGAGTGATCCGGGGCTGGCCAGGTAAGGGGTCGTGAGTGTTCCCGACAAGAAAAACACCGCCCCCAAAAAACAAAACCACACCCCACACACGGTCGTGCACACCCAACGAAAAAAAACACACCCCA
>NZ_JBHWEB010000021.1:42914-46228 GCF_042734395.1 Amycolatopsis sp. NPDC059657
GGGGCCGCGGGGCCCGGCTTGGCGGGGTGTGGGGCGCACCCCCAACCCAACCCCCCGCCCCAAACCCCCCACCACTACCCGACGCGGATGCGAGGGTCGAGCACGCCGTAGACCAAGTCCGCCAACAGGTTCGCGACGACGACGCTGATCGCGATGACCACGAGCCAGCCCATCAGGACGTTGGGGTCGTTGTGGTCGACCGCGTCGACCAGCAGCGTGCCCATGCCGTTCCAGTTGAACACGCGCTCGGTGATGATCGCGCCGGTCAGCACCGCGCCGAAGTTCACCGAGAACAGCGTGGTCACCGGGATCAGCGCGTTGCGGAAGGCGTGCCGCCAGATCACGCGCGACGAGCTGAGCCCCTTCGCGCGGGCGGTGCGGACGTAGTCGGCGTTGAGTTCGTCCAACATGGACGCTCGCTGGAACCGGCTGTACGCCGCGAAACTGATCGCCATGATCGACAGTGTCGGCAGCAGATACGCGCCGACCACCTTGACCAGGAAGTCACCGAAACCGTCCGACTGCATGTTTTCCGGGCTCGACGTCTTGAGCCAAGGATTGCCGAGCCACTCGGTCAGCCCGGCGTCGCGGACCCAGCCGTTGATCTCGATGGCGTACTGCTTGAGCACGATCGCGATGCAGAAGATCGGCATCGAGAAGAGGATGAACGCGAGCGTCGTCGCGATGTAGTCGAGGATCGAGTACTGCTTGACCGCCGCGACCACCCCGACCAGCACGCCGAGTATCAGCGCGAACACCGACGCGCCGAGCACGAGCTCGAGCGTCACGCCGAGCGCGCTCATCACCTTGGGGTAGACGGGTTCCTGGGCCGCGCCCTGCGCGACCGAGACACCCCAGTCGCCGGTGAGGAACCGGCCGAGCCAGTCGAAGTACCGGACGATGATCGGCTTGTCGAGGCCGAGCTGCTCGCCGAGCCTGGTGATGGCTTCCTGGTTGGCGCCGGGACGGCCGCGAGCCTCGGCCAGCGGGTCGCCTGCACCGGCGACCATCACGAAGCACAGAAAGGTGCCGACGATGAGCACCGGGAAGGAAATGACCACCCGGCGGAGTACGTACCACAGCAAATTCATCCGGCCAGCTCCTCGTTGAGCCACGACTGAACAAGCGCGGCGGTACGTACTCCCGCCGTGGGAAAGCTACGCCTTGACGCGCCGCTGGCGCGGATCGAAAGCGTCTCGCAGGCCGTCACCGATGAAGTTGATCGACAGCGAGATGAGCACCAGCACGATGAACGGACCGAAGAACAGCAACGGGTTCACCGAAAGCTGGGTGTAGTTCTCGAAGATGATGCGGCCGAGCGAGGTGTCCGGCAGCTGCACACCGAGACCGATGAACGACAGCGCGGCCTCCGCGAGCACGGCCTGCGCGACGGCGAGCGTCGCGTTGACCGTGATGCTGCCGACCATGTTCGGGATCAGGTGCTTGAAGATGATCCGCCCGGTGCCCGCGCCGGAGGCACGCGCCGACTCGATGAACTCGCGCTGCGACAACGACATCGCCTCGGCGCGGGTGATCCGCGCGACCTGCATCCAGCCGAACGCCGCGAGCACCAAGGCCACGATGTACCAGGTGCCACCGCCGAAGACCTTGGCGAGGATCGCCGCGGCCGCGATCTGCGGCACGATCAGGAACAGATCGGTCACCCGCGAGATCGACGAGTCCGTGAACCCGCGCAGGTACCCGGCGAGCGCACCGAAGATGACGCCGATCGCGGTCGACAGGATCGACACGGTCAGCGCGATCAGCAGCGAGAACTGGGTTCCGCGCAGAACCTGCGAAACCATGTCCTTGCCGACCTCGGTGGTGCCCAGCGGGAAGTCCGCGCTCGGCTTCGCGAACGACGGGAAGCCCGCGTCCTCGTAACCGTGCGGCCACATCAGCGGCATGATGATCGCGAAGAGGATGATCAGCAGCAGCAGGCCGGTGCTGAACATGGCCAGCTTGTGCCGCAGGAACTTCCGCAGCACCAGCTTGCCCTGGCTACGCGGCTCGGGAAGCGCCTCGGGGGGCAGCGTGCCTTCGGCCTTGGCGACCTCGTCGCCACTGGCCAGCAGGGAATTGAGGTCAGCCAACGCGAATCCTCGGGTCCAGGATGCCGTACACCAGGTCGGCGATCAGATTGGCCACCACGACGGTCGTGGCGATGACGACGAGCCAGCCCATCAGCACGTTCGGGTCGTTGTGGTCGACCGCGTCGACCAGCACCGTGCCCATGCCGTTCCAGCTGAACACCCGCTCGGTGATGATCGCGCCCGTGAGCACCTGCGCGAAGTTGACCGAGAACAGGGTCGTCACCGGGATCAGGGCGTTCCGGAACGCGTGGCGGAAGATCACCCGCGAGCCCGGGATGCCCTTGGCGCGCGCGGTGCGCACGTAGTCGGCGTTCAGCGTGTCCAGCATCGAAGCGCGCTGGAACCGGCTGTACGCGGCGAAGCTGATCGCCATGATCGACAACGTCGGCAGCAGGTACGCGCCGACGTACTTCGTCAGGAAGTCGCCGAAGCCCGTGGAGTTCATGTTCTCCGGGCTGGTCGTGCGAATCCACGGATTACCGAGCCACTCGGTCAACCCGAGGTCCCTGATCACCGTGTTGAGCTCGATGGCGTAGGTCTTCAGCACAATGGCGATACAGAAGATCGGCATCGAGAACAGCAGGAACGCCAGCGTCGTCGCGATGTAGTCGACGACCGAGTACTGCTTCACCGCCGCGAGCACACCGACGGCGACGCCGATGATGAGGGCGAGGATCTCGGCGCCGACCACGAGGCTGAAGGTGACCCCGAACGCGCTCATCACCTTGGGGAACACGGGATCCTGCGCGGCGCCCTGCGCGACGGACACGCCCCAGTCGCCGGTGATGAAGTGACCGAGCCAGTCGAAGTAACGGGGGACGATGCCCTTGTCGAGGCCCAGGTCGGCCGAAAGCCGTGCGATCGAATCCGCGCTGATGCCCGGTCTGCCGCGCAGCTCGGCCAGCGGGTCACCCGTCGCGGCGACCATCACGAAACACAGAAAGGTCCCGACCAGCAGGATCGGGATCGAAATCGCCAAACGGCGAAGTACGTAAATAACCAGGTTCAACGAAAGTGCTCCTCGTCCGGGCCCGTCTGGCGAAGTATGCAGCCACGCCCGGTAGTCACCGTAGTGGGGGTCGTCCCACGGTCAACAGCTACTTCCGGAGGGGTGGGGGGGGCGGCGCGGGGGGGGGGGGGGGGCGCCCCCCCATTAAGGGTAAAGGTGGGGAGTGGCGGGAAGACTAATATGTTGTGTTGGGCCCGTAGCCGGCCGTACAC
>NZ_JBHWEB010000021.1:46238-106514 GCF_042734395.1 Amycolatopsis sp. NPDC059657
CCGCCGCCTCGCCCGGTTGTCACCTTTGGGGGGGTCGACCCACGGACAACCCCTACTCCCGGCGGGGTCCGTAGCCAGGCTCGTGGCCTGGCTCCGGACCCGCCAGATATCGGTCAATCGGTAGGAATGGGCATCATGACTACTTGTTGGTCTTCGCCCATTCGCCGACGTTCCACATCGCACCGAAGTACGACTGCATCCAGACCCGGTCGATACCGCGGAATGCCCACATCGACGGCACCGCGAACAGCGGCAGCGACGCGTGCTGGTCGGCGATCGCCTTGTCGGCGTCCTGGTACGCCTTGGTCGCCGCCGACTCATCGGTCGCCGAGACGGCGCGCTGCAGCGCCTCGTCGATCTTCGGGTCGCTCAGGCCCTGCCAGTTCTGCTCGCCACCCTTGTCGGCGGTGATGTAGATGGTCGAGGCTTCGGCCTTGAACGGAGCGGCCGACCACGCGAACAGCGCGACGTCGTAACCACCGTCGGAGACACGGCCCTTGAGGAAGTTCGGGTCGGTCTCTTCCTTGACCTCGATACCGGCCAGCTTCGCCTGGCTCTGGATGATCTCGACGGTCTTGGTGCGGCGCGCGTTGGTGTTGTGCGTGATCGTCACCGAGAAGCGCTTGCCGTCCTTGGCGAAGATGCCGTCGGGGCCCTTGGCCCAGCCGGCGTCGGTCAGGATCTTGGCGGCCTTCTCGGCGCCCAGCCCTGCCTTGTCGCTGTACAGGTCGACGTAACCGGCCTCGTTCGGGTAGAACTGCAGGCTGCTCAGCGGCTTCGCGTCGGCCTGGACGTTCTTGACCAGCTTGTCGACGATCTCGTTGCGGTCGATGGCCGCCATGAACGCCTTGCGCGCCGACTCGTCGGCGAAGATGCGCTTGTAGTTCAGGTCGAGGTGCTCGAACGAGAGCTGCGAAGCCGAGCCGTAGACGACGCCCTGCGAGGCGAGGCCCTTGAGCTTGTCGGCGGCGGTGTTGTCCGGCTGGGTCGACGCCGCGACGTCGATTTCACCGTTCTGCAGCGCCGAAGCCATCGCGTTGCGGTCCTTGATCGCACGCACGAGGATCTTCTTCGGGCCACCCTTGGCGCCGGCCCAGGTCGGGTTCTTCTCGAGGGTGACGGTCTCCTTGGACTTGTCGACCGCGGTGATCTTGTACGGGCCGGAGGCCGGGCTCAGCTCCGGCTTGAAGTCCGCTGCCCAGCCCTTGTTCCAGAACTCGGCCACCTTGCCGATGTCGGCCGCGTCGGTCGGCTTGACCTTGGAGATGTCCGCGACACCGGTCTGCTTCTCGACGATGTGCGCCGGCATCATCCACGCGGTCGTGAAGAGACCCTTGTAGTCGAGGTAAGGCTTCTCGAACGTGGCCACGAAGGTGGTCTCGTCCTTGCACTGGGCGTCGCTGATCAGGCTGTAGCCACTGGTGGAGGCGGGGTCGAACGCGGCCTTGCCGTCCGCACCCTTCGGCTTGCCGCTCTGGGCCAGCCAAGCGAGGTAGAAGTCCTTGCAGCCCCAGGTCGCGCCGTCAGACCACTTGACGTTCGGCTTGACCTTCCAGGTCACCACCTGCGGGTTCTGCGTGACAGTCACCGAGTCCATCACGTCCTGGTTCAGCAGGACCTTGTTGTCACCGTCCAGCACGTACGGCGTGGCCAGCGTCGTGATCAGCACGAAGCTGTTGTACGACGTGTTGGCGTCCGGCGTGTTCTGGTTGTACGCGGTGAACGAGTCATCGATGGCGACCGTGACCTGGTCGCTTTCCGGAGCGTTGGCCAACTTGTAGTTGTCGCCGCTCTCGGCCTTGCCGGTTTTCATGGTGTTGACGTCGGTGCTGGCGTTCTGCCCGCTCCCGTTATCGCCGCTTCCACCACCGCTGCAGGCGCTCAGAACGAGCGCGGCTGCCGCCACCATGGACCAGGCGGAGACTGCTTTTCTCCTCATGAAGTGTGCCCTCCTAGCACTGGGCCCTCGTAGGGGAACTAGAGCCCACACCGCTCCGGATAGATGGCCGGAGCTTATGACACGCCAAGCGACACTCAATTGGCGCACTGCGGGTGCACGCTAGAAAGGAAAGACACGAACAGTCACCAGTTCCGGGGCGATCGTGACCAAAGGGTGACTTGTACTTGACCGCCAGCGGTGACACCGGAAAACACGGTGGTTACCTGCTGGAATCAAGCGACCACCCGAACGTACGGTCAGGTCACACCGACGCGCCGGAAGTATTGGTCCACCTGGCCCAACGGTTACTTCGTTCCACGCGTCCAGTTCACCGCGGAGCCGAAAGGGCCCACCATCGGAGGACCAGGCGTAACACCCGAAATACCGGCGCCGATAGCTAACGTGTCAGCGAGCTGGAACAACGGGATCACAACATTTTTACGCCACAATTCGGGCTCGATCGCGGAAAGCGCGTCGTCGATCGTCTTGCCGCCTTGCAGCGCGGCGTCGATCGTCGGCTGAAGCGACGGGTCGCACAGCCCGGCGGCGTTCGACGGGACGGCAGGCTTGCTCTTGTCGGCCTCGGCCTGACCGGGCCTGCAGCCGAAGGTGGAGGCGAGCACGGTCGCCACGTCCCCGTCGACCGGTTGCGGCACAACGGCGATGTCCACGCCGACGGCACCGGCCGCGTCCGGGGTGGCCTGCTGCCTGCCGTTCACCACCGGCATGGCCAGCTGAAGGGCGAAAAGCTCCCTTGGCGGCGGCGCGACGGCGTTGACCTCGATCCCGGCCGCGACGAGCTGATCCTTGAGGCTCTTGGCGATCAGCGCGTACGGCTCCTGCTTACCGGGCGAGGCGACGACAACGGAAAGCGCTTTGCCCGACTTGCGCCAGGTACCGGCTTCCTTGGCGTATCCGGCGGATTTGAGCAGTTCCTCCGCCTGCGCGGCGTCCGGCGTCGCGGGCGGTCCGGACGGGATGGTGGCCGCGTAGCCCGGCACCGAGGGCGCGCGCACCTGGGCGTCGGCCTGCTTGGCAGGGCCGCCCGCGATGCCGTCGGAGATGAGCTTGTTGCGGTCCAGCAGCGCGGCGACGCCGGCGCGGACCTTGTCGTCGGAGAGCGCTCCGACCGGGCGGAGCAGCACGTCGGCGACCAGCGGCCGGGCCAGCGTGGTCAGCTGGATCGTCGGGCCGAGCGAACCGAGCCTGGTGACACCGGTCGCGTCCGTCCTGACGATGGCGAACTGGTCGTTCCCGCTGGCGAGCGCGTTCGCGATGCCCTGCTGGTCGGCACGGCGCAGCACCAGCCTGTCGACGGCGGCGGGCTTCTCCCAGTAGCGGTCGTTGCGCTCCAGGATGATCTCGCCGCGCGCGATGTCGATGCCCTTGAGCGAGAACGGGCCGCCGTACGCGGGGAAACTGCTCGCGAGCGCGCCCTTCCAGCTGCCGGGAGCGTCCTTGAGCAGGTGCGCCGGCAGCAGGTCGCCGAACAGCGTCTGCCAGCCGGGGTACGGCTTCGTGAAGGTGACTTCGACGCGCTTGCCGCCCTCACGCGACAGGACGTCCTGGATGAGCCGGTAGCCGGCAGGCGCGATGACCCCGGGCTCGTCCCTCATCGCGTCACGGAGGAACGCGAAGTCCTCGGCGGCGATGGGGGCCCCGTCGGACCACGACGCGTCCGGACGGATCTCGTAGGCCACCGTGAAGGGTGCTTCGGAGATGACCTGCGCCGACTTCATGAGATTCGTGTCGAGCGTGCGCGTGCCGTCGTCCTTGGTACGGAAAACCGAGGGCAGCAGCAGCTGCGCGAGCGCGGTGGTGACCGTGGAGGTGTCGGCGAGGTTGTGCGGGTTGTAACCGCCGATCACGTCGTCGACGCCGATGACGATCTGCGAAGGGGTCTTGGTCTGCGCGACCGTTGACGGGTTCGCGGTGGACGAGACGACCGGCGGCGGAGGCGTCGACGAGCACGCGCTCATCATCAGCGCAACGAGTCCCAGTCCCGCTGCCCTGCTCATCCGCACGCCGCTTACCTCCTGCAAATCGGGTTTGAGCCGCCATGCTGTCACGGCAGGGCTCCGCGTACACCCGAGATTCCCATATTGCCGGTGAACACCTGTTAAGGCGTATGGGAAAGGGCTCGTGAGTGGTATGGCCGGTTAGAACCGGCAATACCACTCACGAGCCCTGACCTGGGGTTTATCAGTCCTTGTCGCGGTTCTTGTTGCGGTTGCGCTCCTTGGCGCGCTGGTTGACGTCCAGCGTGACCTTGCGGATACGGACCACATCCGGCGCGACCTCGACGCATTCGTCGACCGAGCAGAACTCCAGCGCCTCTTCCAGGCCCATCTTGCGCGGGCGGGCCAGCGTCTCCATCACGTCGGCGGAAGACTGACGCATGTTCGTCAGCTTCTTCTCCTTGGTGATGTTGATGTCGAGGTCCTCGGCACGCGGGTTCTCGCCCACGACCATGCCTTCGTAGACCTCGGCGCCCGGCTCGACGAAGAAGGTGCCGCGGTCGGCGAGCTGGATCATCGCGTACGAGGTGATCGGGCCGGAACGGTCGGCGACCAGCGAGCCGCTGTGGCGGGTGCGGATCTCGCCGGCCCACGGGAAGTAGCCCTCGAACACGTGGTTCGCGATGCCGGTGCCGCGGGTCTCGGTGAGGAAGTCGGTGCGGAAGCCGATCAGGCCACGCGCCGGGAGCACGTAGTCGAGCTTGATGCGGCCGGAGCCGTGCCCGCCCATGTGCTCCATGCGGCCCTTGCGCGCCGCCAGCAGCTGGGTGATGCCGCCGAGGTGCTCCTCGGGGGCGTCGATCGACAGGCGCTCGAACGGCTCGTGGACCTTGCCGTTGACGATCCGGGTGACCACCTGCGGCTTGCCGACGGTCAGCTCGAAGCCCTCGCGGCGCATCTGCTCGACGAGGATCGCCAGCGCCAGCTCGCCACGGCCCTGGACCTCCCAGGTGTCGGGGCGCTCGGTCGGCAGCACCTTGATGCTGACGTTACCGATGAGCTCCTGGTCGAGACGGGCCTTCACCAGGCGCGCGGTGACCTTGTCGCCACCGGAGCGGCCTGCCAGCGGCGAGGTGTTGACGCCGATGGTCATCGAGATGGCGGGCTCGTCGACGGTGATCCGGGGCAGCGCCTCGGGGTTCTCGATGTCGGCGAGGGTGTCGCCGATGGTGATGTCGGGGATACCGGCGATCGCGACGAGCTCACCGGCGCTGGCCTCGGTCGCCGGGACGCGGGTGAGCGCCTCGGTGACCAGCAGCTCGGAGATGCGGACCTTCTGCGTGGTGCCGTCCTCGCGCATCCACGCGACGTCCTGGCCCTTGCGGAGGTTGCCGGAGAAGATGCGGATCAGCGCGATACGGCCGAGGAAGTTGGACGCGTCGAGGTTGGTGACCAGCGCGCGCAGCGGGCCTTCCTTGTCGGCGAAGGGCTCGGGCACGTGGCGCAGGATGACGTCGAAGAGCACGTCGAGGTTCTCGGCGTCGGGGATGTCACCGTCGGCGGGCTGCTCCATGCTCGCCTTGCCCGCGCGGGCGGAGGCGTAGACGACCGGCAGGTCGAGGATCGCGTCGTGGTCGGCGTTCTCGATGTCGCTGGCCAGATCGAGCAGCAGGTCGTGGGTCTCCTCGACGACCTCGGAGATCCGGGCGTCCGGCCGGTCGGTCTTGTTGACCAGCAGGATGACCGGCAGGCCGGCCTCGAGGGTCTTGCGCAGCACGAAGCGCGTCTGCGGGAGCGGGCCCTCGCTGGCGTCGACGAGCAGCACGACACCGTCGACCATGGCGAGACCACGCTCGACCTCGCCGCCGAAGTCGGCGTGACCGGGGGTGTCGATGACGTTGATGGTCACCGCGCCGTTCTCGGTCTCGCGGTGGATCGAGGTGTTCTTCGCGAGGATGGTGATGCCTTTTTCGCGCTCCAGTTCCCCGGAGTCCATCACGCGGTCGACGACCTCGGCCCGCTCGGCGAAGGCGCCGGACTGGCGAAGCATGGCGTCGACCAAGGTGGTCTTGCCGTGGTCGACGTGTGCGACGATGGCGACGTTGCGCAGGTCGGGCCGGGTCTTACCGGACGTCGACTTGCCGGTTTCGACCGCGAAGGCGCTGGCTGCGGGCACGCGTGGGCTCCTGAGACTCATTTAAGTGCGGGTGTGGGTGGCCGCGTCACCCGGTCACGGGCATGCAGCGGCCGACTTTGGCCACACGCGGACTACACAAGGATACCTGTTGCCCGATTGTGAGCAGGCCCACGCCCCAAGATCGGTAAGCCTCACCTAACCTGGGTCGACTGCTCAGAGAGGCGACACGTGGGTAAAAAGACCCCGCAGGACATCGTGCGGAAGTGGATGAAGGCCGGCAAGGTCAAGAAGAAGTGCTGCCGGTCGAAGTCGCGCTGCAAGAAGTGCCCGGTGCTCGCGCTGAAGAAGGCCAAGACGAAGCTGGCCGCCGCCGCTTGACGTTTCGTTTCCGGCCGCGGGGCCGCCAAGTGTCCCCGCGGCACACCCCTAGCTCGCGAGCGCCTCGTTGATGATCCGCAGTTCCGGTGCGGTCTTCGTCGGTGAAAACTCGATCACTTCGTACTTCGCCAGGTGCTGCAGCGAGAACGGATCCGTCGCCAGCAGCGCGTCCAGCTTTCCTCGCAGCATCGGCCTGGTGATGATCACCCCGCCAATCCGGGGGTTCCGCCTGCCGGAGGCGAGGAAATGGCCGTGCTCATACTGTTTGGCCAGCCATTCGACATGGTCTGGGAGCACGTAGTCGATCTCTTCGATGGGGGCTGTGTAGTTGAGCAATACGACGAACATCCTCTGACGGTAACCCCGATTTACGCGGTCGGCACACGGTCACCGGCGTGTCGATACGGTTTATTGACGCCGGGTGCCCGGAATGAGTGAAGTGATCGATTTTCCGTTGCGGCGCTTGACTTTCCCATTACTGACACGTGGGGGGGCTTGCCAGCACCGCTAGGATGAAGATCATGCGCACCGTGAGTACCCAGTGGTGGCCGTCGCCAGGCGGCCATTCGACTGTGCGCTGAAACAGACCACAGGCCGCCCGATCGGGCGGCCTTTTTCGTGTCCCCGCTCGGGCAACACCGAGAGGAAACGACCATGACCCGACTGTCCGGTGTCACCCCTTCAGGCCACATCACCCTGGGCAACTACCTGGGTGCCATCAAGCGCTGGGCAGCCGAGGGCACCGAGCACGATCTGTACTTCATGTCGGATCTCCATGCGATGACGACGAGCCATAATCCAGGCAGGCTCCGATCTCTGGCTACAGAGGGACTCGCCGTGCTCATCTCGTCCGGGATCTCGCCGGAGCGGCTGTTCGTGCAGTCCGATATCGCCCGCGAGCTGGGCGCGCTGACCTGGATCCTCGAGTGCACCTGCAGCTACGGCGAGGCCGCGCGGATGATCCAGTTCAAGGAGAAGGCGAAAGGCCAGGCCGGTGTCCGGCTCAGCCTGCTGACGTACCCGACGCTGATGGCGGCGGACATCCTGCTCCAGGGCGCCTCGGAGGTCCCGGTCGGTGAGGACCAGCGCCAGCACGTCGAACTCGCGCGGACCTTGGCGCGCCGGTTCAACACCACCTACGGCGAGGTCTTCACCATGCCGCAGGCGGTGCTCCCACCGGCGGCGGCACGCGTCCGCGACCTGAGCGACCCGACCCGCAAGATGTCGAAGTCCGCCCAGGACACGGCGGGCGTGGTCTCGGTACTCGACGAGCCCGACCTGATCGGCCGCAAGATCCGCCGCGCGGTCACCGACGGCGGCTCGGAGGTCGTCTACTCGCCCGAGGACCGCCCCGGCCTGGCGAACCTGCTGGAGATACTGGCGGGCTGCACCGGCGGCTCCCCCTCGGATCTCGCCGCGGAGCACACCACCTACGGCTCACTCAAGGACGCGACGGCCGAGGCGGTGATCGAGACCCTGCGTCCACTGCGCGAGGCGACGAACGCCCTGCTCCAAGACCCGGCCGAGCTCGACCGGGTCCGCAAAGCGGGCGCGGCCAGGGCCTCGGAGCGCGGCGACCACCGCCTGACCAGCGCACTCCGCCTGGTCGGCGCCGGCTGAACCCTGGGAAAAAAATCCCAATGCGGCATTCGTCAGGTTTCAGCCTCCCAATGCGGCATTCGTCAGGTTTCAGCACGCCAATGTGGCTTTCGTCAGCTCGGAGCTGACGAAAGCCACATTGGGATTTTTTTAGCTGGGCCGGGCAAGGAGGAGGCGCAGGTCGGGGAGGAGTTCCCGGTCGGCGGGGAGCCAGTCGACGTCGGTGAGGTCGTCGGGGGTGAGCCAGCGCAGGGCCTTGTGCTCGACGGCGCGAGGCTCGCCGCTCAGGAGCGAGGCCGCGTAGATGCGCAGGACCTTGCCGCCCGGCAAAGCGACGTCCGGGCCGACGCGGCCGCCGACGATGATGTCGACGTCCAGCTCCTCCTGGCATTCGCGGTACAGGGCGACGCCTTCGGTTTCGCCAGGCTCGACGCGGCCGCCCGGGAGTTCCCATTGGCCCGCGTGGTCCGCCGGCCAGGCGCGTTGCTGGGCGAGCAGGGCGCCATCACGGACCACGGCGGCACCGACGATCACAGTCACGGCGCGCAGCTTAACGACCGGCCCGCCAGGTCACCTGGAAGCGGGCGCCGCCCTCGGGTGACTCGCCGGCCTGGACCTGACCGCCGCGGCGGCGGACGGCTTCCGCGACCATCGCCAGGCCGAGGCCGGTGCCGCCCGAGGCGCGCGCCCGGTCGCCCGAGACCCGGTAGAACCGGTCGAAGACGCGTTCACGGTGCTCGGGCGGGATGCCGGGGCCGTCGTCGTCGACCACCAGCCGGACGGTCGACGGCCTGGCCAGCACCGACACCACGATCTGGCCTTCGGCGTACCGGCACGCGTTGCGGAGCAGGTTGTTGAGCACCAGCTCGACCTCGGCGTGCGTCGCCCACGCCCACACCTGGCCGGTCACACCGCTCAGGCGCGCGTCCGGTGAGCCCTGCGGCAGCCTGTTCAGCGCGGCGCGGGCCTCGGACACCAGCTCGACCGGCTCGGCGGGCGGCAGCTCGCCCGCGTCGGATCTGGCCAGCGAGAGCAGGCCGTCGAGCAGCGCGGACAGTCGCTCGGCCTCGGTGAGTATGTCCGCCAGCGTCTCCTGCGACAGCTCGGGATCCGGGTTGGCCACGGCGACCTCGGCCTGCACCCGGATCGACGCGACCGGCGAGCGCAGCTCGTGCGCGGCGTCGCCGGTGAACCGCCGCAGCCGGTCGTTGGCCTCTTCCTGACGCGACAGCAGCGCGTTGAACTCGGCGGCCAGCGCACGCAGCTCGTCATGCGCCTCGGGCAGCGGCAGCCGCTCGCCGGACGGCAGCGCGTGCAATGTCCGGCCCATCCGCGCGACCGGGCGCAGTGCCGACCTGACCACCAGCCAGGTGGTCAACGTCGCGACGAGCGCGCCGAGCAAAGCCGTCATGAGCAGCCAGAACGAGCCGCTGCGCACGGCGGAGGTGAACCCGACCCTGCCCGCGTAGGCGGCCACCAGCCGCTGCGAGCCGTCGGGCGCGCTCACCACCGCGCCACGCCAGCGCGCGCCATCGGTCTCGACGCGGTCGCCCGCCTTCAGGTCGTGCACGACGTGCGCGGACAGCCCCGGCGACGACTGGCCGTCGACCGGGTCGCCGACCGTGTCGAGCACGCGCACGGTCACGCCGGGCGGCGCCTGCGGCCGCTGGCCCGCGCTCACCGCGGTCGACGCCGAAGCGACCGCGGCGGCCAGCTCGTTGTCGACCGACTCCGTCAGCAGCGGGCCGAGCCCCTTGCCCGCGAGCAGTGACAAGCCCAGCAGGCAGGCGAACGTGATGGCGGCCGCCATCGACGCGATCCGGAACCGCAGTGACCTGCGCCACCACCACGTGCGGATCAACCCGGGCTCATCACTTCGTCCAATTGCGCATCGGAAGCAAGATAGCCGTGCCCCCTGACAGTCCGCAGCAGGGAACCGGCGCCGACCGCGTCCAGCTTGCGCCGCACATACCCGACGTAGACCTCGACGACGTTGCGCGTCGCCGCCTGCTCGTCACCCCACACCGCGCGCAGCAGCTCGTCCTTGGTCACCACGGTCCCCGCGCGCCCGACGAGCACCTCCAGCAGCGCGAACTCACGCGGGCTCAGCGCGACCGGCTCGTCGTTCCACCGCACCTCGCGGGTCGCCCTGTCGACGACCAGCGCGCCGATGCGCAGTGGCCCGCGCGCGCCGTCGGAGGTCGCGCGGCGCAGCACCGCGCGGATCTGCGCGACCAGCACGACGAACGAGAACGGCTTCACCACGTACCCGTCGGCGCCGAGGTCGAGGCCGTCCGCCTGGTCGATCTCGCCGTCCTTGGCCGACACCAGCAGCACCGGCGTCCGCACGCCGCCCGCGCGCAGATGCTGGAGTATCCGGTACCCGGACAGGCCCGGCAGCATGATGTCGAGCAGCAGCACGTCGAACGAGCCGGTCTGCGCGAGCCGCAGCCCGCTCGGCCCGTCCGCGGCGGTGACCACGTCCATGCCCTCCGCGCGCAGCCCGCGCTGCAGCGCCTTGCGCACGCCCAACTCGTCGTCGACGACCAGCACCCGAGGTTTCACATTTCTCAGCATGCACGGTTCTCGCTGCTCACGCGCGTCCTCTCAGCGCCATCTCAGTTCACAGCGCTGAGACTGAGCGGTATCTCAGCCTCGGGAGGGAAGCGTCGTGGCAGGGAGGCGAGCACACTGGAGCTCGTCAGACACAGGGAGAAACGATGAAACCGAAGACGAAGGCACTCACGGCCGCGGTCGTGGGCACCGCACTGGGGGCCGCGGGACTGGCCTTCATCGCGATGCCCGCCAGCGCGGGTGACGCGCCTGTCCTTCCGGCGGTCAGCGCCGACGACCTCGTGCAGTCCGTGCTGACGGCGAAGCAGCCCGCGTTCGACGGCACCGTCAAGGTCTCGGACAACCTCGGCCTGCCGATGCTCAACGCGATCCCGGGCGCCAGCTCGCTCAAGTTCGACGAGGCGCGGCTGTTCAACAGCGGCACCGGCAGCACGAAGCTGTCCATCAAGCAGGGCAACACCGAAGAGACCACGATCAACGACGGCAAGACCGTCTGGCACTACAGCTCGAAGACCAACACCGCCAGCAAGACGGTGTACCCGGTGGAGCCCGGCAAGGTCGAGGACAAGGCGAGCAGCGACCCGACGGCGGTGACCGCCGAACTGCTCGGCAAGGTGCGCGAGAGCAGCATCGTCAACGTCGACGGCACCGCCAGGGTGGCCGACCGCCCGGCGTACGAGCTGGTGCTGACCCCGAAGCCGACGGAAAAGACGCTGCTGCGCGAGATCCGCGTCGCCGTCGACTCCGAGACGCGGCTCCCGCTGCGGGTTTCGGTGCTCTCCAACGGTTCGAGTGAGCCGGCGCTGCAGATCGCGTTCAGCGACATCGAGTTCACCGCGCAGCCCGCGGAGCTGTTCCAGTTCACCCCGCCGAAGGACGCGAAGGTGACCGACGAGCAGCCCAAGCTCGACGACAAGACCTTGGCTCAGGCCGAAAAGGCGAGCAAGGACTTCAAGGTCGTCGGTGACGGCTGGGACACCGCGTTCACCGGCAAGTTCTCGGCAGACCTGCTCAAGCCGCAGCAGCTCAAGCCGTCCAAGGACGGCAAGACCGCCGACCCGAAGGCGCTGCTGTCGAAGCTCGGCAAGCCGGTCAGCGGCACCTGGGGTTCCGGCGTGCTGATCAGCACCAAGGTCGGCACGGCGCTGATCACCGACGACGGCCGCTTCGCCGCGGGCGCGGTGCCGGAGCAGGTCCTGTACGAAGCGCTGGCCGCCAAGTGACCAGTGGCACGACGATGAGCGGTGCGGGCGTTTCGCGAGAGGCGCCCGCCCCGTCGGTCCCGCTGGCCGCGCGGACCAGGGGGTTGCGCAAGGTCTACCGGGGCACGGTCGCGGTGGACCAGGTCGATCTGGAGGTGCCGGAAGGCGCCGTGCTCGGCATGCTCGGCCCCAACGGCTCGGGCAAGACGACCACCATCCGGATGCTGCTCGGCCTGGTCCGCCCGACCGAAGGCGAGGTCGAACTGCTCGGCCACGCCATGCCGGACGGCGCGGGCCAGGCGCTGCCGGACGTCGGCGCGCTCGTCGAGGGGCCGGGCTTCCACCCGTTCCTGTCCGGGCGCGAGAACCTGATGCGGATGGCCGCCGCCGAACCACGGCTGACCTCGGCGGGCATCCCCGGCGCTGTCGAGCACGCGATCGAACGCGTCGGCCTCGCCGGCGCCGCGCATCGCCGGTATCGCGGCTATTCGCTCGGCATGAAGCAGCGTCTCGGGCTCGCGAGCGCGCTGCTGGTGCCGCGCAAGATGATCGTGCTCGACGAGCCGACCAACGGCCTGGATCCCGCCGGCACCAGGGAAATCCGGCGGATCATCGGCGAGCTGCACGCCGAGGGCGTGACGGTGCTGGTCTCGTCGCACCTGCTGGCCGAGGTCGAGGCGACCTGCACGCACGTCGCGGTGCTGCACGACGGCACCGTGGTCGCCCAAGGTGAGCTCGCGGAGCTGCTGGAGTCCGGCAGCCCGTCGCTCGTGGTGTCCACTCCGGACGCCGACAAGGCCGTGGAAGCGTTGCGGGAACACAGGATCACCACCAGGCTCAGCCCCGAAGGCATCCGAGCGGACCTGACGTCCACGACCGCGCCCGAGGTGCTCTCGATCCTGATCCGCGCGGAAGTCGCGGTATACGAGGCGAAACGCGCGCGCACCGGCTTGGAGGATCTCTTCGCCAGGCTCACCCAGCACGACCCCGCCACCCCCGACGGCCTGCCCGTCATCGACGAAGGAGTGACGTCATGACGTCCGCCGTCGCTCCCGCGCGCGCGGGACACGACACGGTCCCGCTGACCAGGCTGCTGCGCGCCGAGCTCCGCTGGATCTTCCGGCGCCCGCGCACGCTGCTGGTGCTCGGCATGCTGGCGGCGATCCCGGTGGTCATCGGCGTCGCGCTCACGTTGGTCGATCCCGGCGCCGGTGGCGCCGGCCCCGATGACAGCGCGGGCCCGCTGCTCACGGCCGCGGTCGGCAACGCCTACGTGCTGCCGATCGCCGCGCTGACCATGACGCTGGCGTTGCTGCTGCCGCTGGCTTCGGCGATGGCGGGCGCGGACGCGATCGCGGGTGAGGCCGCGCACGGCACACTGCGCGGCTGGCTGCTCGCGCCGGTCAGCCGGGGACGGCTGCTGGGGGTCAAGGCGTTCGGCGTCGCGACGGTCTCGCTGGTCGCGGTGCTCTCGATGGCCACGACCGCCACGATCACCGGCCTGGTCATCAACGGCACCGACTCGCTGTTCACCATCTCCGGCTCCACGCTCTCGCTGCCCGAGGCGCTGGGCCGGGTGCTGATCGCGGTCGCCTGGGTGACCTTGCAGCTGTGGGCGGTCGGCGCGGTGGCGCTGGCGATCTCGGCGTGGACGGAACACCCGATGCTGGTGGTCGTCGCCGTGCTCGCCGGTGACGTGGTGTTCACCATCCTGACCTTCCTGTCCGCGGTGAAGTGGCTGCACCCGTTCCTGCTCACGCAGAACTGGTCCAGCGCGCTCACCGAGACGCTGCAGGACCCGATGCCGAGCGGCCAGCTCGCCGAGGGCGCGCTGCGAGCGGCCTGCTACATCGTCATCGCGCTGTCGCTGGCGTACTCCCGGCTCACCACCAGGGATGGCTGAACCGCCACTAGATCATCAGGGGTCGTGCGCCGTAAGGTCGGCGCACGGCCCCTTTGTTCGTTTTGCCTACTAATGCGACAGCGGCGTGACAGCAGAAAACGCTAACTTCCGAATTGGGGGTACTACCGAATACTGGGAGGAAACAGCATGTCCATCATGGCGAAGGCACTCATCGGCGCCGCCGGTCTCGGCCTGCTCATCGCACCCATGGCTTCCGCGAGCATCGAAGCCAAAGGCACGTTCGTCTACGGCGAGACCGTGTATCCCGACCCGGACAACGGGAAATGCCTCGGCCTGTTCAGCAGCAGCTCCACCCTGGTGGACAACGGCACGGACGCCACCGCACATGTGTTCACCGGTCGCAATTGCACCGGAACCGTCACCACGATCCCGCCACACGGTCATGGCAATTTCCCGCAGCAGAAGCTCTTGTCGGTCTATTTCAGCTTCTGACGACCCAGCCTCAGCAGGCATTTTAAAGCCAGCCTGAAATGAATACGGGGAGCAAATAACTCATGTCACCGCGCAAGTTCACCTCAGTGCTCGCCGGCGCCGCCGGTCTCGGCCTGCTCATCGCGCCCATGGCGCACGCGAGCACCGACGCGACCGGAACGTTCCGGTACGACGGGCAGACGATCACCAACCCGATCGACGGCCACTGCTACAAGCTGACCTCGGGGACCTCGGGCATCCACCGGATCAGTAACGCCACCGACAAGATCGCGGCGCTCTCCTCCGGGCCGAGCTGCCTCGGCCCGCGCATCGCCCAGGTGACACCGGGCACGGGAGAGATCGCCACTCAGCAGGCGTACGGCTCGGTCATCTTCCGCTAGTCCGAACGGGTCTCCCTGGTCCGATCACCGCGATCCCGTCCGGGTCGAGGGCCAGGGAGACCCGGTCTCCCACCTTGACGTCCGCGGTCACCGGCGCGACAGCGTCGACGGTCGACTCACCGATCACCACGACCAGCCGCACATGCTCGCGCCGGTGCACGACGGCGGTCACGTCACCGTGGATTCCCTGGTCCGCCAAGCGAAGCGCGTTCGGCCGCAAGCCGAGTGCGAGCTCGCCGTCGTGCACGCCGGGCATGGTCGTCTCGCCGAACGCGCAGCGGACCACGCCGTCTGCCGCGGTGCCGTCGGCGATCGTGGTGACGCCGAGGAACCGCGCGACCGTCTCGTCGGCCGGCCGGCTCCACACCTGGCGGACCGCGCCTTCCTGCCGGATCTCACCGCGGTCGAGCACCGCGACCCGGTCGGCGAGGGTGAACGCCTCCTCCTGGTCGTGCGTCACCAGCAGCGCGGTGATCTTGTTGCGGCGCAACAGATCCGCGACATCGATGGCCAGCTGCTCGCGCAGCCCGGCGTCCAGCCCGGAGAGCGGCTCGTCGAGCATCAGCAGCCGGGGTTCCGGCGCGAGCGCGCGGGCGAGCGCGACGCGTTGCGCCTCGCCGCCGGACAGCTCGGTGACCCGGCGCCGCTCGTAGCCTTCGAGGCCGACCAGCTTCAGCAGTTTCGCGATCCTGGCGGCGTGCTCGGCCTTGGGCACCTGGTGCATGCGCAGCCCGAACGCGAGGTTCCCCGCGACATCGCGATGCGGGAACAGCTGCCCGTCCTGGAACACCAGCCCGAAGCCGCGCCGGTGCACCGGCACCCCGCCGAGGTCCTCGCCGTCCCAGCGGACACTGCCCTCGACCTGCGGTTCCAGCCCGGTGATCGCGCGCAGCAGCGTCGACTTCCCCGACCCGGAAGGGCCCAGCAGCGCGAGCACCTCGCCGTCGGCGATCTCCAGTTTCGCGTCGCGCACGGCGGCGAACGTTCCATAGTGGACGGTCAGGCCCTCGACCTCAAGCGCCATCAGAACTCCCCTACGGCCGTGTGCCCGCGCACGGCGCCGAGCCGGTCGATCGCCGCCACCGCCAAGGCTGTCACGATCATGAGCAGCGCGCACGCGGCGTAGGCCATCTGGTTGTTGAGCACACCCGGCCTGCCGATGAGCGTGGCGACCGCGACCGGCAGCGTCGGCGACTCGGGGCGCGCAAGGAAGCTGGTCGCGCCGAACTCGCCGAGCGCGACGACATAGCCGAAACCGGCGGCGGCGACCAAAGACCGCAAGGTCAGCGGCAGGTCGACCTCGCGCCACACCCGCAACGGGCTCGCGCCGAGCGTGGCGGCGGCCTGGCGCAGCCGTTCGTCGACCGAGCGCAGCACCGGCAGCACCATCCGCACGATCAGCGGGATGATCACCAGCGCCTGCGCGAGCGGCACCAGCAGCGGCGACGTCCGCAGGTCGCCGGGCAGCATGTCCAGCGTCACCAGATAGCCGAAGCCGACCGTCACGGCCGAGACCCCGAGCGGGAGCATCAGCGCGGCGTCCATCGCCTCGCCCATCCCCCGCGCGACCCGGCCAGGCGTGCGGCGCAGTGAAACGAGCACCACCGAGGCGAGCACGCCGATGATCATCGCGAGCATGGTCGCGTCCGAAGCCGTGCGCAGTGAGTTCGACGCCGCCTGCCAGCCGGTGACCTGCAGCGCGCCCTGCGCGCCGCGCCCGGCCAGCCCGGTGTACCCGGCGAAACTCCAGCCGTCCACAGTGGACACCGAGCGGACGAGCAGCGCGATGATCGGCGCGAGCAGGAAGCCGAGCACGACCAGCGCCGCCACGACCACCCACCATTCACCGCCGACCGGCCGTCGCGCGGTGTCAGTACCGGACCTGAGTTTGAGCGCGGTCTCGCGGCGTTTGCGTGCCAGCGCGCCGGCAATCAGCGCGGCGAGCACGGCCGCGAACTGCACCAGTGACAACGCGGCGGCGCCCGAGAGGTCGAGCAGGTTGACCGTGCGGAGGTAGATTTCGGTTTCCAGCGTCCGGTACTTCGCGCCGCCCAGTATCAGCACGACGCCGAAACTGGTGGCACAGAACAAGAACACCACGGCGGCGGCGGACGCGATCGCGGGCGCGAGCGTCGGCAGCGTCACCGACCGGAAGGCGCGCCACGGCGAAGCGCCCAGCGCGCGGCCGGCGTCGGCGGCGCGGGAGTCGAGGTGTGACCACAGCCCGGCGACGGTCCTGGCGACCACGGCGACATTGAAAAAGGCGTTGGCCAGCACGATCGACACGAGCCCGCCGTCCGGCCACAGCGCCTTGAACGCGAGCCCGACGACGACCGTCGGCAGCACGAACGGCACCAGTACCAGCACGCGGACCAGCGCCAGCCCCGGCAGCCGGATGCGGGAAAGCAGGAACGCGACGGGCAGGCCCGCGACCACGGCGAGCACCGTGGACGCGGCCGCCTGCGCGAGGGTGAAACCGGCCAGTTTCCAGGTTTCCCCGGACGCGATGGCCGTCGCGACGCCGCCGCCGGAGAAGCCGCGCCCGATGATCGCGAGCACCGGCCAAGCGAAGAAGACCACCAGGAAACCGACCGGCACCAGCGCGATCAGCGCCAGCCCTGTCGTACGGCGAGTCAGCCCTCGAGCAGCGAGCGCCACTGGCCGATCCACTTTTCGCGGCCCGCCTGCACCTGATCGGGCGTCAGCGACGCCGCCTTGTCCGGCAGCGGCGCGACCTGCGCCCAGCCGGGCGGCAGCTCGACGCCCTGCCGCGAGGGGTAGACGTACATCTTCCCGGCCACGGTCACCTGGAACTGCTGCGTCAGCAGGAAGTCGACGACCTTGCGCGCCTTGTCGACCTGCTTGCCGCCCGCGAGCACGCCCGCGTACTCGACCTGGCGGTAGCAGGTGTCGAGCAGCGCCTTGGTGCGCGACTTGCCGTCCTGGCCGATCTCGGCGGCGGGCGACGACGCGTAGGAGACGACGATCGGGCGCGGTCCCTTGCCCGAGGAGCCGGAGAACTGCTGGGTGTACGCCTCTTCCCAGCCACTGACCGACTTCACGCCGTTTTCCTTGAGCCTGGCCCAGTAGTCCGGCCACGCCGTCTCGCCGTACTTCGCGATCGTGGCGAACAGGAACGCCAGGCCCGGCGACGAGGTGGCCGGGTTCTCGACGACCAGCAGGTCCTTGTACTTCGGGTCGGCCAAGTCCTCAAAGGACGCGGGCGGGGTGAGCCCCTTGCCCGCGAAATACCCGGTGTCGACGTTCACGCAGACGTCACCGAGGTCCACCGCGGACAGCCGGTGCTCCTGGTCGACGGCGTAGCGCTGCGGCCCGCGGTCGGCTTCGGGGCTGGTGTAGGGCTCGAAGACGCCTTCGCTGAGCGCGCGCGACGCGAACGTCGAGTCGACGCCGTAAGCGACATCGCCGATCGGGTTCGCCTTGGTCAGCACGAGCTTGTTGGTCAGCGCGCCGGCGTCGCCCGACTTCTGGACCACGATCTTGATCCCGGACTGCTTCTCGAACGCGTCGAGCACCTCCTGCGGCGCGTCGAACGAGTCGTGCGTGACGAGGGTGACGGTGGTCGGCCCCTGTGCGTCGTTCGACGAGCCGCCGACCAGCGTGCAGCCACCGAGGGCACTCGCCAGGCAGACGGCGGCCGCGGCCCGCACGGCACTGCTTTTCATTTCCCCTCCAGCGAATTCCCGTGGCAGGGGTGCAGCGTAGCTGGCGCTGTCCCACCATGGAGTCATGGCGGAACTATTGAGTGACTCAGAGGTCGACCAAGCACTCGCGAAGTTGCCCGAATGGCGGCGTGACGGCGACTCGATCGGGCGAAAAGCACAGCTGGCCAGCTTCCCGAAGGCCATCGAGGTGGTCGACCGGGTCGCCGACCTCGCCGAGGCGGCCGACCACCATCCGGACATCGACATCCGCTGGCGGACGTTGATCTTCCGGCTCAGCACCCACTCCGAGGGCGGCCTGACCGAGAAGGACTTCCTGCTCGCGGGCCAGATCGAGGAGCTGCTCGCGACGCACGGGTGATTTCGGGCACAGGTGCTAACAAAAGAGGTGATCAAGGCGCTGTGTACTGCGGAATCTCCCCGCGGTTAAAGGACCTGTCATGCACGTGCTCTCCCCTGCCCAGCGCACCTGGGTCACCCTCATCGCGACCGTGATCACCCTGCTCGCGCTCGTCGCGCTGGGCTTCGCGGCCTGAGCTGTCCGGCGTTATTCGGCCGCCTCGAAGGCTTCGCGGGCGGCCATCAGCTCGGGCAGATGCTTGGCCGCCCATTCCCGGCAGGCCGCGATCGGCTCGAACAGCGTGCGTCCCAGCGGCGTGAGCTCGTACTCGACGCGAGGCGGGATCTCGGGATACGCCGTGCGCGTGATCATGCCGTCACGCTCCAGCGCCCGCAGTGTCTGCGTGAGCACCTTGGGCGTGACGCCCTTGATCGGCCCCTGCAGTTCCGAGAACCGCCTGGGGCCGTGTTCCAGGCAGATGATGATCATCCCCGACCACTTGTCGCCGATCCGGAACGGCGTGACGCTCGACGGGCAGGCCGGGTCGAACATGTCAGGGTCGAGTGGCTCCAGCACTCTCCCGAGCGTAGTCAAGTATCGTTGAAGTAACCAGTATCCCGTGGATAGCGTCGTGCTCAGAAGCCATTTTCGAGCAGATGGGGTGTCCACAATGAGCAAGATCGCAATCCTCGGAGCGGGCGGCAGAGCAGGCCGTCGCCTGGTCGCCGAAGCGGCCAAGCGCGGCCACGAGGTAACCGCCTTCGTCCGCGACCCTGCCAAGCATTCGTTCGGCGTACCGGCACGCGCGGCCGACGTGACCAAACCGCTCGACCTCTCGGCCTACGACGTCGCGATCAGCACGGTCGGCGACATGACAGCGGACGCGACGGAGTTCTACACGGCCGCTTCGCGCACCCTGCTGGCCTCGGGGGTTCCTCGGGTCATCGTCGTGGGCATCTCGGTACTGCTCGACGACACGGTCCACTCACCCGAGTTCCCCGCCGAGCACAAGCCGTTCTGCCTCGGCCACCTGGCAGGCCTGGAGGTGCTGCGCGCGTCGACCGGCCCGGACTGGGTCTGGATCGCCCCGGTCGGCGACTTCGACCACGACGGCGAGCCCGTCGGCGGCTACCGGTTCGGCGGCGAACGCTACGTGCCCGACGAGCGGATCACGTACGAGGACTTCGCGCTCGCGGTCCTCGACGAGGCCGAGACACCCAAACACCATCGTCAGGTCGTCTCGGTGCTTTCCACTTAAGCGGAGCCCTACCAGCGCGTTTTCGGTGTAATCATGTAATCATGAAGACTCTGTACGAGTGGGCGGGTGGCGCCGAAGCGCTGGACCGCCTCACCGAGGTGTTCTACCGCCACGTCCACCAGGACCCCGTGCTGGCGCCGGTGTTCGCCCACGCGAGCCCAGACCACCCGCATCACGTGGCGCTCTGGCTGGGCGAGGTCTTCGGCGGTCCCGCTGTCTACACGGCCGAGCATGGCGGTTACCCCGCCATGCTCGGCCACCATCTTGGTCTCTCGATCACGCCCGAGCAGCGAGCCCGCTGGGTCGGCCTGATCTCGGAGGCCGCGGACGAGGCCGGATTGCCCTCGGACCCCGAATTCCGCTCGGCCTTCGTGGCCTACGTGGAATGGGGTTCCCGAATCGGCATGGAGAACTCGAAGCCGGGCGCGACGCCGCCGCCGAAGGCCCCGGTCCCGCGATGGGGCTGGGGCGAGGCTCCGCCCTACGAGGGCTAGTCGTGAGTGGTACGACCGGTTCTAACCGGCCGTACCACTCACGAGCCTTTAGCCATGCAGCCAGCCGAGAACATCGTCCAGCACAAAGCAAAGCGCCGAACTCAAGTCATCGGCGACATCCCCGACGACCCCATGCACGCCAAGCGAACTCCCGAGCTGGCAATAATTACTATGCTCGCACCCTCTGGGATCAGCCTGCGCGGACGCGGCGCCCACGAAAGCGAGCCCCGCGGCGAGTGCGGCGACGGTCAGCATCCTGCGGATCATGATCTCTCCCTGTGGTCCGGCGGGCGCCCTGCCCGGCCGACCAGTCGATCATGACCGTGAAAACGGTATTCATCGCCGAGTTGCCCCGGATCGGTGGTCACCCTCAGCTTTCACAAGAGCACCACCCCGCCAACAGGCGACCGGCCTCCTCGTAGGGAATCGAACCGGTGGCCATGGCGATCACCAGGTCGTAGGCATCGTCTTCGGGGGCGTCCAGGTCGAGCCCGTTCAACCCGTAGAAAACGAAAGCCGACATCCACGAAAGCCGCTTGTTGCCGTCGATCAGCGGATGATTGCGCACCACCGATTCGAGCAGCACCGCGGCTTTCTCATGAATGCCCGGATAAGCGTCCTGCCCCAGCAAAGACGATTGCGGACGATGCGCCGCCGCGTCGAGCAACCCGAGATCCCGGACCTTCGGCACGCCGAGATCAGCCGCGAGCGTCAGCAGATCATCCAGCGCGAGGTACTCGACGGTCACTGCGCCAGTCGATCGAGCAAGGAGGCATACCGCTCACGCCCATCCTGCGACAGCGCCCGAACCCGATCGTCGCGCACGGAACGCGCGGCGGCCTCGGCGATCGCCCGCACGATGGCCTCGTGCTTGCTCACCCCCTGCGCCTCGGCGAGCATCGCGAGCGCTCGCTCCTGCTCGTCGTTCAGCCTCAACGTCATCGCCATGCGGCCGATGATACCGCCGTGGTATCAAGATCAACTACGTCGACGCGCCTAGAGTCATCGAATGCTGAGCGAATGGCTCGGCGTGCGACTGTTCGGCACCCGAGTCCCGCCTTGACGGGACTCGGGCCAGCTAAAACCAGGCGTCGTGACCCATCGCAGAACTGGCCTAGGCCAATTATGTATAGTTAACCCGCATGACCATCGGTGAAATTGATTGCGCGACTACTGTTTCGCAAAGTAGCCTGTTTCGCGTGTCACGAAACACCGCTTTCCGCGAAACAGGGCTGCTTGAAAGGGCGGCGAACCGCCTGCGAGCCACGCTTCCGAGCACCTGGACGGCGGAGCTCGCCGGCGCACGAGCGCCCTTCGACGCCACACTGACGATCAGCAGCGGTTCGAGCGCCGCCACCTTCACCGTCGAAGCCAAGGCGAGCCTTCAGTCGTCCGCCCAGGTCATCGGCCAGCTTCGGCACCTCGCCGAAAGCAGCCCCCACCCGCTGCTGTTCGTCACCGAGTACATCAACAGCCCTCTTCGCAGGGAATGTGAAGCGAACGGGTTCGGCTATCTCGACACCACGGGCTGGACGTATATCGTCAGCGAGGAGCCACCTGTTCTCGTACGCTTGGCAGGGGCCGGCAAACCACCGAATCCTCGCGGTAACGCACCCACCGCGCGCCTCAACGGTCCAGCGGCAGGTAGGACGATCCGCTGCCTCCTCGAACTGACGCCGCCCATCGGCATCCGGCAGTTGGCAGAACGCGCGTCAAGCAGTCCGGCGGCCGTGTCGAAATTGATGCCCGCACTTGTCGAAGCGGGCGCCGTCGACCGTTCGGCCGAGGGCACCGTCATTCAGATACGGCGTCGCGCGCTTTTGGACCGATGGACCGCGGATTACACTTTTTTGAACTCCAATGGCCCGGTCTTCGACTATGTGGCACCGCGCGGCCTACCGTGGCTGATGAACCGGATTCGTGATCGTGACGACCTTTGCGTGACCGGTTCCGCGGCCGCGCGTGAGTATCTTCCGCCCACCACCACCTCCGTTGTCCCACTCACCCTTTTCACGATGTACGCCAAGGACATCGCAGGCATAGCGGAGAGCTTGGGTCTCGTGCGCACCAGCCGCGAAACCAGCAATGTCATCATCGCGGCGCTGCGGGACCCCTTGCTGCTGCGCGAACCCGCGATATCCGAAAAGGGTTTCCCGATCGCCCCCCTTGGCCAGGTGCTGGCAGACCTGCTCTCCCTCCCAGGGCGAATGGCCCAGGAAGCCGAGCAGCTCATCGACACCTTGGCCGTACAAGATCCGGCTTGGAGAGATTAGAAGTGCTTTACCCTGCCGAATACTCGGCGGCACGTACAGTCCTGCTCGACGCGCTGGAGGCGTTGAGCAGTCACCTCCCGAGCATCGTGCTGGTCGGCGCACAAGGGGTGTACCTGCACACAGGGTCCGCTGAACTGGCCCAGCCGCCCATGACAACCGATGCCGACCTCGCTCTCGACACCTCCGCACTGGCGGATGAACCAGAGATCACCAGCGCACTGAAAAGCGCCGGTTTCACACCCGGGCGTAATCCCGGTAGCTGGCTGAGCAGAACCGGAATCGCCGTCGACCTCATGGTCGTCCCAGCACAGTCGGGGACCACGAAGAAGGACGCACGCGCCGCCCGGATCTCGCCGCACGCTCGCGACACGGCACGCATCACACCCGGCCTCGAACCGGCACTGGTCGACCACTGCCTCCAGGTGATTACCGCGCTGGAACCGACGGACCCACGGCAGATCGAATTGAAGGTCGCCGGGCCTGCCGCGTTGCTGATCGCGAAATCGATCAAAATAGCGGAGAGGATCGCGGACGCCGAAGCCGGAAAGAGCGAGCGCCTCAAAGAAAAGGACGCGCTCGACATGTTCCGCCTCCTCCAAGCCATCGAAACCGAAGACCTGGCACGCGGGATTCAAAAACACTTCGCCGACCCGCAGGCGGCCGAGGTGAGCCGACGCGGTTTGGCGGCCATGCGGCACCACGGGACCACCACCAGGTCTCCCATGCCCGAACTGGCAACGCGGGCTGCCTCAGGCGACTCGACGGTCGCGCTCAGCTTTGTCACGCTGACTTTGGATCTGCTCGACGCAGTAAGCGAACTCAAGTGACTGTTCGGGCAGGTGCGCCCGCTACGTTGGGCGCACCTGTCGGCGAACAGTGTCCGAGCTAGACGTTGAAGCGGAACTCGACCACGTCGCCATCGGCCATGACGTAGTCCTTGCCTTCCATCCGGACCTTGCCGGCGGACCGCGCCGCGGCCATCGAACCGGCCGACGTCAGGTCGGCGAACGACACGACCTCCGCCTTGATGAAGCCGCGCTCGAAGTCGGTGTGGATGACCCCGGCCGCCTGCGGGGCGGTGGCGCCCTGCGGGATCGTCCAGGCGCGGGACTCCTTCGGGCCAGCCGTGAGGTACGTCTGGAGGCCCAGGGTGTGGAAGCCCGCGCGGGCGAGCGAGTACAGGCCCGGCTCGGCCTGGCCGACCGACTCGAGCAACTCGCGGACCGACTCTTCGTCGTCCAGCTCCAGCAGCTCGGCCTCGACCTTGGCGTCCAGGAACACCGCGTCGGCCGGGGCGACCAGCTTGGTCAGCTCGGCTCGGCGGGCCTCGTCCGTCAGCACCGCCTCGTCGGCGTTGAAGACGTACAGGAACGGCTTGGTGGTCAGCAGCGAGAGCTCGCGCAGCGCCTCGAAGTCGACCTCTTTCTGGGCCTGGAACAGGGTGCGGCCCGCGTCGAGGATCTCCTTGGCCTTGACCGCGTTGTCGAGCGCGGGCTTGGCCTCCTTCTTGGTCCTGGCCTCCTTCTCGAGGCGGTGGAGCGCCTTGTCGAGGGTCTGGAGGTCGGCGAGGATGAGCTCGGTGTTGATCGTCTCGATGTCGCTGGCCGGGTCGATGCGGCCGTCGACGTGGATGACGTCCTCGTCGTCGAAGACGCGGATGACCTGGCAGATGGCGTTGGCCTCGCGGATGTTGGCGAGGAACTTGTTGCCGAGGCCCGCACCCTCCGACGCGCCCTTGACGATGCCCGCGATGTCCACAAAGGACACTACGGCGGGCACCGTCTTCTCGGAGCTGAAGACCTTGGCGAGCTCGTCCAGCCTGGGGTCCGGGAGCGGCACGACGCCGACGTTGGGCTCGATCGTGGCGAACGGGTAGTTCGCCGCGAGCACGTTGTTGCGGGTCAGCGCGTTGAACAGGGTGGACTTGCCGACGTTGGGCAGGCCGACGATACCGAGGGTCAGACTCACGGCCGCAAAGTCTACGGGCCTGCTGGAACACCTCGTCAGCTAGCCTGGAACGTCGTGGCGGATTTCCGCCAGTCAAGGCCTGGACCTGCTGGCATAGTGAATCGCATGACCGAACTGACACTGTGGCGCGACACCGAGCGCTGCTACCGGGCCGTCGCCTCGCGCGACTCGCGGTTCGACGGGCAGTTCATCATGGCCGTCCGCACCACCGGCATCTACTGCCGCCCGTCCTGCCCTGCTCAGACGCCCAAATCCAAGAACGTCAGCTTCTACCCGACCTCGGCCGCGGCGCAGGCAGGCGGCTACCGCGCGTGCCGCCGGTGCCTGCCGGACGCGGTGCCGGGGTCGCCAGAGTGGAACGTGCGCGCCGACCTGGCCGCCCGTGCCATGCGGCTGATCTCCGACGGGCTGATCGAGCGGGAGGGGGTGCCGGGGCTCGCCAAGCAGCTCGGGTATTCCGAACGCCAGCTCGGCCGCGTGCTCACCTCCGAGCTCGGCGCCGGGCCGCTCGCGCTGGCCAGGGCGCACCGCGCGCACGCAGCGCGGCTGCTGATCGAGATGTCCGAGCTGCCGCTGACCGACGTCGCGTTCGCCGCGGGGTTCGCCAGCGTGCGGCAGTTCAACGACACCATCCGTGAGGTCTTCGCGACCACGCCGTCGCAGCTGCGGACCGGCAGGCGAGGTTACGTCGAGGGCGGCACCAAGCTCACACTGCGGCTGCCCTACCGCGAGCCGTTCGACGACGGCGTCTTCGGCTTCCTCGCCGAGCACGCGGCGCCCGGCGTCGAAAGCGGCGCGTACGGCCGCACACTGCGGCTCGCGCACGGGACCGGCACGGTCCGGGTGCGGCCCGCCGACGGGCACGTGCGCTGTGAGCTGCGGCTTTCCGATTTACGGGACCTCAGCAGTGCCGTCTCCCGGGTGCGCAGGCTGCTCGATCTCGACGCCGACCCCGAAGCCGTGCGGCGCGTGCTGCGCGCCGATCCGGCGCTGGCACCGATGGTCGAGGCAGCGCCGGGGATCCGGGTGCCGGGCGCGGTCGACGGTGAAGAGCTGCTGCTCCGCACCATGATCGGCCAGCAGATCTCCGCCGCGGCCGCCCGCACCACGACCGCCCAGCTCGCCGAAGCGCTCGGCGAGCGGCTCAACGAGCCTGACGAAGACCTGACCACACTCTTCCCGACGGCCGCGAAGATCGCCGAGAACAGCGAGGTCCTGCGTGGACCCCAGCGCCGCATCGACGCGATCCGCGCGGTGGCGGAAAAGCTGGCAGCCAGGGAAATCGAAGTCCACATCGGACGCGACCCCGACGAGCTGCGCGAGGAACTTCTCGCGCTGCCCGGTGTCGGCCCGTGGACAGCGGACTACGTGCTGATGCGCCTGCTCGGCGTCCCGGACGTCCTGCTCAGCGACGATCTGGCGTTGCGCAAGGGCGCCGAGGCGCTGGGCGTCGACGACCTCGGCGAGCGAGCGCAGGCCTGGCGGCCGTGGCGCTCCTACGCCGGAATGTACTTGTGGCGCAAGGCCACCGGGAAAGGAACAGCATGACTGCGCACTGGTCCACAGTGGACACCCCGATCGGCCCGTTCACCGCCGTCGTCGCCGAGGACGGCGCGGTGCTGGCCTCCGGCTGGACGGGCGACGCCGGGGAGCTGTCCTCCCTCATCTCCCCGGCGCTGGCCCCCGCCTCGCTCGCCGAGGCCGCGGACCTCGGCGACGTCACCCGTGCGATCGTCCGGTACCACGACGGCGAACTCGACGCCGTCAGCGAGATCCCGGTCCGCCAGAAATCCGGCGAATTCCGCGAACGCGCCTGGGACGTGCTGCGAACCGTGAAAGCAGGCCATCCCGTGTCCTATGCCGACTACGCGACCCTCGCGGGCAATCCCGCAGCGGTTCGTGCTGCGGCATCAGCCTGCGCCCGCAACGCGGCGGCGTTGTTCGTGCCGTGTCACCGGGTGGTCAAGTCGGGTGGCGGGCTCGGCGGCTTCCGCTGGGGTGTCGACGCCAAGCGCTGGCTGCTCAACCACGAGACCAGCTGACCGTCAGGTCGATGTCGAGCAGGTCGCCGATCACCGGCCGCCCGTTCGGCACCCCGAGCGCGGACCGGCTGACCTGCCCGTGCGCCCGTACGTCCACTTTGGACCCCTGCGTGCGCACCTGGTCCACGATCAGCTCGACATCGGCCGAGTCGCGGAAGGTGAGCACACCGGACACCGTGTCCCGGGAGACCATGCCCTCGAAGATGATTTTCGGATGGTTCGCGGTGTCGAGGAAGCGCCGGCCGCGTACCTGCTTGTCCCGGTGCTTGTTGCCGGTCACGAAGCTCGCGGCGTCGATCTCGGCGAAGACGGTGATGCCCTCTTCGCCGACCACACCGTGGCCGGAGCGGACATCGAAGCCACCGTGGATGGTGAAGATCCCGAGCTTCTTGATCGCGAACGAGATCGAAGACAGGCTGGGGACCAGCTGGTAGGTGCCCACCTGGGGCAGCGTCGCGGCGGTCATGACTCGACCCGGTACAGCTCGACGTGGTCGGGGCCGGGCAGCAGCTCGGGGTCCTCGCCTGGCAGCAGCGGCAGCTCACTGATCCGCTTGCCGCCCTCCTCCAGCGACTCGATGGACGTGGCCAGCACGATCATCACCTGCTGCCGGGCGCGGGGGTCCCACAGGCCCAGCACCCGCACGGTGCCGGGGAAATCCGCCATCGCGGGCGCCACGCGCTCCCGGTGCGCCCGGTCGCCTGCCTGCTTGACCGCGTCGCTCGCCGGGCCCGCGAAGGTCAGGACGGTCGCGAACGACGGCCGCTCGCCCACGTCGCGCATCGGGGTGTCGTCGTCCACCCGGTAGCCGCCGCTCTCGGGCTCGTTTTCCCACAGCCGCAGCGTTTTCTGTCCCGGTCCTGCCACCTGCCGCAGCCGGATCTCCTCGACGGCGGCGCCGCCGGATCCCTTGCCGAATGTCGCGTACATGGTCCTCCTCCTTCGACGAGGACCACGATCTCCGTTCCCGCGCGCGTGCGGATCCGGGTAAGTACGGAGGCGGCTACGTAAGTCCGTGCGTCGCCGCCCACGCGGCCGCCTGCGTGCGGTTCGCGAGGCCGAGTTTGCCCAGCACGTTGGCCACGTGGGTCTCGATGGTGCGTTCCGAAAGCACCAGCTCGCTGGCCATCTCGCGGTTCGACCGGCCGTCCCCGAGCAGCGCGAGCACCTCGCGTTCGCGAGGCGTGAGCTTGATCGAGTGGTCCTTGCGCAGCTCGGCGAGCACTTCCTTCGCGCGCCGCGCGGCCGGTCGCATGCCGATGCGCTCCGCGGTGGCCAGCGCGCGTTCGGCGTATCCGGTCGCGCGGGTCAGGTCGCCGCGCGCGCCGCGTTCGCGCAGCACGTTCGCCAGGTCGATTTCGGACAGCGTCCGGTACGGCAGCGCGCCGACGCGATCTTCGAGCTTCACGGCGTCGGTGAAATGGCGGTCCGCCTCGTCGAGGCTGCCCAGCGCGGCCGAAAGCATGCCGACGACGCGGGACACCGACCCCGTGCACAACACCGACCCCGAGCCACCCGCGATGCACAGGCCCGTGTGCGGCAGCAGGAGTTCGAGGCAGAGTTCCATCGCGTCGCGCTCGCCGAGCGCGATGGCGAGGTCCCCGGCGTACCCCACCGTCGCCAGCCATCGGCCGTCGCGATCCAGTGACCTCAGCACCGGCCGCAGGTCGTCGAAATTCTCGCGCGCGCCCGCCAGATCACCGGCGTCCGCGAGGAAGCGGCCGATCGACGACCAGAAGATCGGCAGCCGGACGATCGGGCGCGCGGCGATGACCGCGTCCATGATCTCGTCGTGACGGCCCTGCAGCAGGAGCATCTCCACGCGGAACGCGGTGTCGACGCCGATCGCGCTCCAGTCCTCGGTGCGCTTGGCCCAGTCGAACGCCTGGTCCGCGGCGGCCTCAGCGGCGGCGAACCGGCCTGCCACCAGTGCGCGCATCGCACTCAGGCGATGGAGGTGCCAATGCGCGAGCGGCCAGCGGATCCGTTCTGCCAGCACCTTGAGCGCGGCCAGTTCGACGTCGACCATGTCGAACTGGCCGAGCTCGCACGAAGCGTCGATGCGCCACAGCCGTCCCCACAGCTCGGCGTCTTCCGGCTCGGGCAGCTCGATCATCCGGCGTGCCAGTGCGAGCCGCTCCCGCAGCCCGGCGGGGCCACTGATCGCGTGCTGCCGCGCGCGGAACGCGTCCGCCAGCGCCAGCGGGTCGCCACTCAGCTCGGCCAGCCGCAGCGCCTCTTCGCTGCCTTCGATCACCTCGGCGAACCCCAGCGCTTCCGAGGCCGCGAGCGCGCGCTGCGCGAGCACCCGTGCCCGGCCCGCCACCGCCTCCTCCGGCAGCACCGCGAGCGCGCGGTCGCACAGCCCGAGCAGTTCGAGGTTCGCCGGGCCGCCGACGCCGTGCACGATGAGCGCCGCGCGGACCCACTGCTCAGGCCGCGTCGCGAGGTCCATCGCGGCACCGCACCTGGCCAGCGCCGCGTCGATCTGCCCACCGCCGTACTCGGCTTCGGCACACGAAAGCAGCAGCTCACAGCGGTCGTCGTGGGCGATCCCCGGCAACGCGAGCGCGGCTTCGAGAATCGTCACGGCCCGATCAGGCGCGAGCCGAACGGCATCGGCGGCGGCGCGGCGGCAGGCTGCGACGGCGAGCTCACGGCTCACGTCATCGATGGCCGACCGCAGCCGGTGCGCGGCGGATTCGCCGGCCAAACCGTTGGTCTCCATGGCTTCGGCCGCGCGCCGGTGCCAGGCCAGACGCTGCTGGACGGGCAGTTGCGTGTAGACGGCTTCGCGGAGCAGCGCGTGGGTGAAGCCGAACTTGGCGGGCATGTCGCCGACCAGTGTCAGCAGACCGGCGGCGGTGGCTTCTTCCAACGCCGTGAGCGCCGTTTCGGGGTCCTCGCCGAGCGCCACGAGTTCGGCGTGTCCGCAGTCGGTGCCCAGCACGCCGGCGATGGCCACCGCACGCTGGGCGGCCGGGGACAGCTCGGCCACCCTGGCGGTGGTGATCGCGGCGAGGGTCTCCGGGATGCCGAAGGGCCAGCCGCCGTCTTCCGGCGCGGGTTTTCCCGCGATACCGGCATGTTCGAGCGCGGCCAGCAGTTCGACCACGAACAGTGGGTTGCCGCCGCCGGCTCGCAGGAGCATCGGGTGCCAGGTCGGATGTGCCGCTTTGGCCGCGGCAGCGACATCCTGGGCCTGCCAGGCGCGGGGGCTGATGCGACTGACCGCGCCTGTTCTGCCCAAAGTGGTCAGAGTCTCGCGAAGTGCCTGGGCCGGCCGGTAAGTCCCCACCAGCAGGAGACCCGGTTTTCCGGCTCCCTGGCAGAAAAGCGTCAGCGTCGCCTCATCGGCCCATTGGAGGTCTTCGAGGACGATGACGAGACCTTGGGTCGCCGACGCGCTCAACGAGGCGAGCACCGACGCGAACGCGAGCATGCGCTGGACACGGTCTTCGCCGACTTCGCGGAGTAGGTCGAGTTCGGGGCGGCCGACGAGGGCCTCCCACCAAGGCCAGAGCGCCGGGGCGGTCTCTTCCTGCAGCGTGCGGCCGAGCAGTACCGGGACGTCCTGGGCCGCCGCGAGCCTGGTCAGCTCGGTGACCAGGCGGGTTTTGCCGATGCCAGGCTCGCCGCCGACCATGACCACGCGGCCTTCGCCGCCGCGCGCCGCGTCGAGGGCCGCGCTCAAAGCCGCCAGTTCGGGGTCTCTGCCGACCAACATGAGGTCAGTATTGACTAGTCGTGAGTGGTAATGCCGGTTCTAACCGGCGTAAACACTCACGACCCCATGCTTTAGGCGGTCTGGATTTCCAGGGTGGAGCCTGTCCGTGCCTTGCGGACCCGGAGGCGCGTGGGGATGCGGTGGCGGAGTTCCTCCACGTGGGACACGAGGCCCACGACACGGCCGCCTGCCCTGAGTTCGTCGAGGACGTTCATGACTATGTCGAGGGTTTCGGCGTCCAGGGTGCCGAAGCCCTCGTCGACGAAGAGGGTGTCGAGAAGCGCCCCGCCCGTCTCGGCGGCCACGACATCGGCGAGCCCCAGTGCCAGCGCGAGTGAGGCCAGGAAGGACTCGCCGCCCGAGAGGGTCTTGGCGGGGCGGACCGTGCCGGAGTAGTCGTCGAGGACATCGAGGCCGAGGCCGCCGCGAGTTCCCCGTGAACCTGCGGCGTCGGAGTGGACGAAGGAGTAGCGGCCCTGGCTCATCGTGCTCAGGCGGAAGGTGGCCGCGAGCGCGACCTCCTCCAGGCGCGCGGCGAGCACGTACGAGCGCAGCGACATCTTGCGCGCGTTCTGACCGCGGCCGTTGACCACCTCGGCCAGGGCCTTGAGCTCGGCGAACTCCTCCTCCACCGGTGCCAGCTCCGTCATCGCCTCACTCATCTTGCCCGCGAGGTCCGACAATTCCCGCGACCGCGACTCGGCGGCCTGGAGTGTGGACACGGCGAGTTCGGCTTCGGCCCGTGCGCGGCGGGCGGCGTCCATGGCGGACTCCAGGTCGACCACGTCGTCGGGTGTGACGCCGGTGAGTTCGGGTTCGGCGAGCACGGACCGCACGTGTGCCTCTTCGGTCCGCGCGCTCGTGATCCGGGCTTCGAGGTCCGCGATGACCTGGGCGGGTTTGGCCGCGGCCTGCGCCTCTTCGAGGGTGGCGAACTCGGCCTGGCGCACCGCGGCGTCGACGGCCTCGCGCTGCTCCTCGCACTCGCGCTCGGCTGTCGCGACGGCCGTCCTCGCCTCGGCCAGCGCGTCCAGCGCGCTCACCACGGACAGCAGATGCGCGCGCCGGGCGCCGACGTCCGCGTGCTCGCCGCGGGCCTCTTCGAGCCGCCGGTCGCGCTCGGCGACCTGCTCGGCCAGGGAGTTCTGGCCGGTTTCGGCCTTCACCACGTCTTGCTCGGCCTGGTTCAGCTGGTCGGCGAGCTGGCCGGACTCGGCTTCGGCCTGACGGGTTTCGCGTTCCCAACGCGCGCGCAACGCTGCCAGCTCGGACACCGAACTGAGTTCGGCACGAGCAGCCGCGACCTCGGCGGCGAGGTCTTCGCGGGTACGTCCATGTAGGCGTTCTTCAAGCGCAGCAACGAGTTTCTCGGCGTCGAGCTTCGCGATCTGCGCGTGTTCGCGGGCGGCTTCCGCGCGCTTCTCGGCTTCTTCGGCCGCTTTTTCCTGCTTCTCGTCGACCAGTGCCAGCATCGGCATCGCGGGCGCGGGGTGCTCGGCGGAACCGCACACCGCGCAAGCCTGGCCTGGCACCAGATCGGCGGCGAGTTCGGCGGCCATGCCATCGAGACGCCGCTCGCGCAGGTTCTGCCGATGGTCACGGGCGTGCTGGTGCGCGTCGACCGCGTCTCGCAGCGCGGTTTCGGCCAAGGCGAAGGACTTCTGGGCACCCGGAAGCTCTTCCGCGTCACGCAACGCCTTGGCGAGTTCCTCGGCGGCCAGACGCAGACCGGCGAGCTTCGCTTCGGCGGCGAGAGCGTCGTTCGCCTTGCCACGTAAGCGTTCCAGACGCGCGGGCAGTTCCTCGATCTTGCCGGTGAGCTCCTCGACGCGCTTGCCCGCGTACCGCGCGGCGTCCGCGAGTTCGCTGATGCGCACGCGATCCTGGCGCTGCTGCTCGGCTTCGGCGACGAGACCGGCGAGCGTGCCCGCTTCCTCACGCAGCGCGCCCGCGGTGGCGCGCAGTTCGGCCGCGGACCCGGTCGCGGACTGGCGCAACGTTTCGAGCGCGCGCTCCTGAACCTGCTCAAGACGACGGGCTCGCGTCAGCTGGTCGGCACGTTTGCGCAGCTGTGCCGCGGCATCCGCGACGCCTGCGGCACGTTTGGCCGCCGCGACCTCGGCACCCCACAGCTCACGCTGCCCCTCGGTGGCGGCCAGCTCGGCCAGCTTGGCGTGCGCCGTCCTGACCCGGCGGACGCGCTCGGCCATCGCCTTGCGCTCGTCGAGGACGGCTTCGGCCTTCTCTCGGATCCCGCGTGCCTGGTATTCGGCGAGTT
This sequence comes from Amycolatopsis sp. NPDC059657, assembly GCF_042734395.1. Classification (NCBI taxonomy): domain Bacteria; kingdom Bacillati; phylum Actinomycetota; class Actinomycetes; order Pseudonocardiales; family Pseudonocardiaceae; genus Amycolatopsis; species Amycolatopsis sp. NPDC059657. Next base: position 78,825 of record NZ_JBHWEB010000021.1, read on the forward strand.
TGGCGGCCTCGACCTGGGAAACGGCGTCGAGGCAGATGCCGGCGACCCAGTCGATCTGCTCGTCTTCCGGCGCTTCGGCCTTGGCGACCTGGGCGAATCGGGTCACCCAGTTCTGCGTGGCCAGGCGTTGTTTCTGCAGCTCCTGGTACCGCTCGGTGCGCAGGTTCACGAACCAGTGCTCGATGTCGCCGAAGCGCTCGGTGCTGAAAAGCCGCTCGAGCAGGTCCTCACGCTCGGCCGTGTCGGCGCGCAGGAACCGGGCGAACTCGCCCTGCGGCAGCAGTACCACCTGGAAGAACTGCTTGTGGTTCATGCCGAGCAGCCGCTCGACGGTCCTGGCGACCTCGTCGTTGCGGGTGACGCCGTCCGCCGCGTAGCCGCTCGGCGCGGCGCCGACCCAGGTCAGCGACACCTTGGCCTGCTGCTTGGTGAACCCGTCGCCCCGGCGTTTCGGGCGGAGGTACTCGGGATTGCGGACGATGCGCAGGCGTTGCCCCTGCACGGTCAGCTCCAGCGCCACTTCGGTGACCTGGTCGGGGTCCGCGAGATCGCAGCGCAGCCGCTTGGTCTCGCCGCGCGCGCCGGGCACGGAGTTGAACAGGGCGAACGCGACCGCGTCGAGCAGGGTGGTCTTGCCCGCGCCGGTGTCGCCGTGCAGGAGGAAGAGGCCATCGGCGCCGAGCACGTCGAAGTCGACCACCTCGCGCCCGGCATACGGGCCGAAGGCGGTGACCTCCAGCCGATGCAACCTCATTTCGACTCTCCTCTGCCCGCGGCTTCCATGGCCATCCGTAGCAGGCCTTCCTCCCGCTCGTTGGGAGGCGCGCCACGGCAGTCGTCGAGGAAATTGCGGGCGATCTCTTCGTCCGTCCGGTTTTTGACGGCTTCGGCGTACTTCAGCACCGAGCCGATACCGCCGCCTTCCGGCTGCCAGTCGAGGTGAACCGCGTGCGGGAAACGATCTTTGAGCTTGCGCATGGCGTCGATCGGGCGGACGCGGTCGGTCAGCGTGACCGACAGGTAGCACTCGACGAGATCCTCGAACCCGGGGTTTTCGAGCAGGTCCGCGAGCTCCCCGGTGGCGGTCGCGAGCTTGCGCGGGACGGGCAGTTCGTGGCGCCGGACCTCACGCAGGCCATCGGCGTCGAAGTCGATCAGCCAGACGGATTTGCGGTGCCTGGCTTCGGAAAACGAGTACGCGAGCGGGCTGCCAGAGTACCTAAGGTGCTCGGCGAGCACCTGCGGGCCGTGCAGATGCCCGAGCGCGACGTAGTCGATGCCGTCGAAGATCGCTCCGGGCACGTGCTCGACCGTGCCGACGGAAATCGGGCGCTCGGAGTCACTGCCTTCGCCACCGATGACGAACGCGTGCGCGAGCACGACGGACCGCGTGTTTTCCCTCGCGCCAAGGTCTTCTTTGATGCGGCGCATGGCTTCGGAGAGCACCGCGACGTGCCCCTTGCCCTCGATGCCGAGCGCGTTGCGCGCCGGATCCGGCTCCAGGTAAGGGATTCCGTACAGCGCGACCGGGCCGTGCTCGTCTTGGAGCAGCACCGGCTCGTGCAATCCGGCGATGGTGCTGCACAGGTGCAGCCCGCCCGCTCTGGCGAACTCGGCGAACGCGCCGAGCCGGGCGGCGGAGTCGTGATTCCCTGGCGTGAGAACGATGTGTGCCCCGGCCTCGTGCAGCCTCGCCAGCGCCTGCGCGGCGACACGGACCGCTTCGGCCGACGGGACCGCGCGGTCGTAGACGTCCCCGGCGACGAGCACGACGTCTACCCGCTCCTCGGCGACGACCTCCGCGAGATGCTCGAGGACGGCCTGCTGCTCGGCGAGCAGATCGGCGCCGTGGAAGGTGCGGCCGATGTGCCAGTCGGAGGTGTGCAGCAGTCTCACGGTCATCAAGGTAAGCCGCCAGACCGACAACATGTGGGAGGCGGGCACCCGCGTGTCCCCCACATCATGTGCTACCGAAGCGCGTGAAGCCCCACCCCGAACTGCGTGAAGGGAGCCTTCATCCAGCCAGCGTGGATGAAGGCTCCCTTCACACAGGCAGCCCGGAGCACGCCACCTTGCTTTCCGCGCGATAGCCGCGCACCGGAGCGCCCTCCCCGGTTTTGTCGGTGCACTGCGCCATGATGCGTAGGCGGTCGGACACGGATGGGAGTTGTTTCGGGTGACGGTCTTCACCACGGCGGCGGTCGTGGTCGCGGTGCTGCTGGCGGTGGCGGTCGCCTTGCTGTGGCGGCTGTACAACGACGGCATGCGCCGGGTGGACGCGGCGGCCAAGCAGGTCGAGGCCGAGCGCGCCCGCGGCGATGAGCAGCAGCTGTCACTGCGCCGGTACGAGGTGGCGTTCGCGTCGATCAGCGGTCGCGGCGAGCTGGGTGAGCAGGTGCTGCTGGAGACGGCGCGCGCGCTCGGCCTGCGCGAGGAGCTGCACTTCACGCTGCAGACGGACCTGGCAGGCGGCGGTTCGGTCAAGCCGGACATGGTGCTGCACGTCGGCGGCGGCCGGAGCGTTCCGGTGGATGCCAAGGCTTCGATGGCCTGCTGGGCCGAAGCGGTCGAGACCGACAACCCGGACGAGCGCCTCGACGCGCTGCGCGTGCACGTCCGGCACCTGCGCTCGCGTGCCGCGGAGCTGGCGGGAAAGGGTTACCAGCGCTGGGCCGACGCCATCTACGGCACGATCATGTTCGTGCCGTCGGACGCGGCCGTGGTCGCCGCGCTCGACACCGATCCCGAACTGCTGCGCTGGATGCTCGACCGCCGCGTCTTCGTCTGCGGCCCGACCGGCTTCGCCGTGCTGGCCTCGGCGGCCTTGTTCGCGGCCAGTGACCGTGCGCTGCTCGAAGACGTCGAACAGGTCCGCGCGGGCGCCTCTGCCGCGCACCGGGCCGCCGGCAACGCGGTGGACGCCGTCAACCTGTCCAGCACCCACCTCCAGCGTTTCCTCTCGGCCCGCCGCCGCGAACTCGACGCCTTGGAGATGTTCCGCTCCACCGTCGCCCCGCTCACCGACGCCGCCGCCGCGCCCGCCCCGGTCACCCAGATCCGCCGCCCCGACGAACTCACCGGCTGACCCCCTGGTCAGGCGCACGGGCAAGCCAGCGGGAGATCACTATGGGGTGATTCCGGCGCGGGTGTCACACAACCAGGAAGGAGTGCTAGCAGGATCTTCACAACCAGGGGATACGGTGTGGACTTGTGACCGCGATACGCGATCGCCAGAGCGATCCTGATGCCGACGACATCCCCGTTCCGTGGGACGAGCGTCCCATCATCGGCGACCGGCGCGGTCTGCCCTGGTGGGGGGCGGTGCTGGTCGGCTTCGGCATGGCCGTCCTCGGCGCCTTCATCGACCAGAAGCTCCAAGGGCACCTGACACTGCTGTTCCAGGCCTGTTACTGCCTGGGCGCCGTCGCCGCCGTGTGCGCCGTGCAACGCCGTGGGCTGTTCGGGCCGATGGTGCAGCCGCCGCTGGTGCTGGCCGTGACCGTGCCGGGTGTGGTGCTGCTGGCCGCCGACCTCTCCCAAGACACCGACATGCTGTCGAAGGCGCTCAAGATCGGCCGTCCGCTGATCGACGGGTTCCCGACGATGGCCATCACCACCGGCGTGACGCTCGCGATCGGGATCTTCCGGATCTTCCGCGAACGCGACCCGGACGCGGGCGTCAAGGCCAAGAAGGCGAAGCCGGTCAAGCGCGAGGACGACGAGGAGCGCCCAGCGCGCAACACCGCCGCCTCCCGCGTGCCGGCAGGCACCGCGAAGACTCCGGAACGCCGTTCGCGCCGCCCGGCTTCGGAGACCGGCTCCGCGCCCGTCCGCCGCACACGACCGGCACCGGCCGACGAAGCGGCACCGCGACGCCGCACGCCCCGCGAGGAGCCCCGTCAGCGCCCGCGCGCTCCCCGTGACGGCGAAGAGCCGCCACGACGTCGCGATCCCCGCGGCGACACCCCGCCGCCCCGGCGTCGCACCCCGCGCGCCGAGCCACCGCGGAGCGACAGCCCGCCGCGTCGCGCGCCCAGGCGCGAGCCGCAGCGCCGCCCCTGGGACGAGGACTAAGCACACGAAGAGGCCCCCTTGGAACGCTCCAAGGGGGCCTCTTCGTGTAGTGCGGGCTACTTGGCCTTCTCGGCCCGCCGGATCTCCGGGGGCAGCGCGAAGGCGATCTTCTCGTTGGCCGTGGTGACCTCGTCGACGTCGGAGTACCCGTGCTTGTCAAGCCACGCGAGCAGGTCCATCACCAGCACCTCGGGCACCGAAGCGCCGCTGGTGACGCCGACCGTGGTGACGCCTTCGAGCCACGCCTCGTCGACCTCGTGCGAGAAGTCGACCAGGTGCGAGGCGCGGGCGCCCGCCTTCAGCGCGACCTCGACCAGGCGCTTCGAGTTGGACGAGTTCTGCGAGCCGACCACGATCACCAGGTCGCACTCGGCGGCCATCGCCTTGACCGCGACCTGACGGTTGGTCGTCGCGTAGCAGATGTCGTCGCTCGGCGGGTCGGCCAAGCTGGGGAACCGGTCACGGAGCTGGTCGACCCGCTCCATGGTCTCGTCGACCGAAAGCGTGGTCTGGGACAGCCAGATGACCTTCGACGGGTCGCGCACGGTGACCTTGTCGACGTCCTCTGCGGTGTCGACCAGCTGCACGTGCTCCGGCGCCTCGCCCGCCGTGCCCTCGACCTCTTCGTGGCCTTCGTGGCCGATCAGCAGGATGTCGTAGTCGTCCTTGGCGAACCGGTTGACTTCCTTGTGCACCTTGGTGACCAAGGGGCAGGTGGCGTCGATCGTCCGCAGGTTCCGGTCGGCGGCCTCGGCGTGCACCATCGGCGAGACGCCGTGCGCGGAGAACACGACCAGCGCGCCCTCGGGCACCTCGGTGGTCTCGTCGACGAAGATCGCGCCGCGCTCGCGCAGCGTCTCGACCACATGCCGGTTGTGCACGATCTCCTTGCGCACGTAGACCGGCGGTCCGTACAGCTCGAGTGCCTTCTCGACCGCGATCACCGCGCGGTCGACGCCCGCGCAGTACCCGCGCGGCTTGGCCAGCAGCACCCGCTTGCGCCCGTCGGCGCGCGGGACGTCGACGGTGCCTGCGGGCTCGATTCCGGGGCTTGAGGAGCTCATGACCTCTAGGGTACGGGCTCACTTCATGTGCGCGGAGTCACGTCGGTTGGCCCGACACACCCATTCGGTTGGGCAGGATGGCTTAAATGCGGCAGGCTAGGCGTATGAAGCCACTCCCGCTCCCCCTCCGGGTCGCCGCGGGCCTCGCCGTCACCACCGCCGAGCGGGTTCGTGAACTTCCCAAGCAGCTGCTGGGCCTGCCGGTCACGGCCGTGAGCCAGGTGCTGCAGTTCTCGATGCGCGTCCAGCAGCACGTCACCGAACTGGCGATCAAGGGCGACGACGCGCTGTCCGCGCTGCGCCCGGTCGAAGACACCCCGAGCTGGGCGACCTTCGATGAGGACGTCGACGTTCCCGCGCCGCGCCCGGAGACAAACGGTCACGCTCAGCCACTACCCGAGTTCGACGAGTCACCTGATCCGTGGGCCGAGGAGGAGCGCGCGCTCGCCGAGGACCATCGCGACGGCGAGAACGACAGCGCCGAGGGCCCGGCAGGCATCGCGGGCTACGACGAGCTCACCCTGCCCCAGCTGCGCGCCCGCCTGCGCCAGTTCTCGCTGGAGCAGCTGGAAGAGATCCTCGCGTACGAGCACACCCACCAGGCACGCGCCTCGTTCATCGGCATGCTCGCGCGCCGCATCGGGAACGTCCACAAGACCGGCGACGAAGAAGGCCAGTGAGCGAAACCACCGCGGAAAACCCATGGCCGGTCCGCACGGTCGCGCGCAAGATCGGCGATTGGGTGCACCGCCTCGGCGCGGTGTGGGTCGAAGGCCAGGTCACCCAGATCTCGGCGCGGCCTGGCACTTCGACGGCGTTCCTGACGCTGCGCGACCCGTCGGCGGACGTGTCGATGACGGTCACCTGCCCGACCGGGCTGCTGCGCACCGTCGAGCCGCCGCTGCGTGAAGGCGCGAGTGTGGTCGTCTTCGCGAAGCCTGCGTTCTTCCTCGGCCGGGGCACGATCAGCTTGCGTGCCACCGAAATCCGCGCCGTCGGCATCGGCGAGCTGCTCGCCCGCATCGAACGGCTGCGCAAGCTGCTCGCCGCCGAAGGCCTGTTCTCCTCGCAGCGCAAACGCAAACTTCCCTTTCTCCCCAAGGGGATCGGGCTCATCACCGGCCGTGCGTCCGCCGCGGAGCACGACGTGCTCGTCAACGCGCAGGCCCGCTGGCCGCATGTCGCGTTCAAGGTCATCAACACCGCCGTGCAGGGCCCGTCCGCGGTGCCGCAGATCATCAAGGCGCTGTCCACATTGGACAAAGACCCCGCGGTCGAGGTCATCGTGATCGCGCGCGGCGGCGGCAGTGTCGAGGACCTGCTGCCGTTCTCCGACGAGGCTTTGTGCCGCGCGGTCTCGGCCGCGGGCACGCCGGTCGTCAGCGCGATCGGCCACGAGCCCGACACCCCGTTGCTCGATCACGTCGCGGACCTGCGCGCCTCGACGCCGACCGACGCGGCGAAGCGAATCGTCCCGGATGTCAGGGAAGAAACCCAGCGAGTCCGTCAAATGCGGGACCGGGGACGGCGTGCCTTGCACGGCTGGGTGGACACCCAGACCCGGCTGCTGAACCAGCTGCGCAGCCGCCCGGTGCTCGCCGACCCGCTCGGCCCGATCGGCAGGCGGTCCGACGACGTCGAGATGCACCGCGAACGGGCGCGGCGCGCCGTGCTCACCACACTTTCGAGGGAACAGGCCGCTCTGGCGAGTGCCCGTGCGCGACTCACCGCGCTCGGCCCGGCCGCCACGATGGCCCGCGGTTACGCGGTCGTGCAGTTTTACGACGAGGCAGGCAACCCGCACGTGCTCCGATCGGTCTCTGAAGTAAAGGACGGCGCGAAGCTGCGAGTGCGCGTCGCGGATGGCGCGGTGAGCGCCGTCGTCCAGGGTGATCCGGAAAGCGAGTAAGCGTGCGGGAAACCACGTTCCTCCCGCTCACGGTCGACGCGGCCATCAACGCGCAGGCGTCCGCTGTGCTGCGCAAGGCGCTCGAGACCAACAACGCCGCGCTGGAGTGCTGGACGTCACTGCTGGCCGGGTGCACGCAGGGCCGCGATCTCGGGCCCCGGCTGCGGCAGCTCTCCGCGGCGACGTCGGAGCACGTCGGTGCCCGCTGGTGGGCGGCGGAAGGTTCCGCCTATCGGCGCAAGGTCGCCAGCGCGCAGTCCGACATCGAGGACGCGATCGCGGACGGTGACGGCAGCGAGTTCGCGCGTGCCTTCGTCGGGTACGACCACGCGATGGCCAGCGCGGTAGTCTGCGCGAACACCGCGAAGCACAGGAGCCCCCACGCGTGAGCAATCCCGAACTCGGCTACGAGCAAGCCCGCGACCAGCTGGTAGAGGTGGTCCGCGAGCTGGAGGCAGGCGGCAAGTCGCTCGAGGAATCCCTTGCGCTGTGGGAAAAGGGCGAGCGGCTTGCGAAGATCTGCGAACATCACCTCGAAGGCGCCCGCGAGCGGATCGAGACCGCGCTGGCGTCGGTCGAAGAGGGTGACAGCGACTCCGAGTGACCTTCGCCATGCGGAGATCCGGCGGGTATCTGAGAGACTGGGTTCCCCCCGAGCACGGTGAACCCGGAGGCAGGAATGTCCAGCGGCAACGAAGCCAGCACGACCAAGGAACTCCCCGACCGCAACCTCGCGATGGAGCTGGTGCGGGTCACGGAGGCCGCGGCGATGGCCGCGGGCAGGTGGGTCGGCAAGGGCGACAAGCTCGGCGGTGACGGTGCGGCCGTCGACGCCATGCGACAGCTGATCAGCACCGTCTCGATGAACGGCGTCGTGGTGATCGGCGAGGGCGAGAAGGACGAAGCGCCCATGCTGTACAACGGCGAAGAGGTCGGCAACGGCGACGGGCCCGCGTGCGACGTGGCGGTCGACCCGATCGACGGCACCACGCTGATGGCCAAGGGCATGCCGAACGCGCTGGCGGTGCTCGCGGTCGCCGAGCGCGGCGCGATGTTCGACCCGTCCGCGGTGTTCTACATGGAAAAGCTCGCCGTCGGCCCCGAGGCCGCCGGGCTGGTGGACCTGTCGGCGCCGATCGCGGAGAACATCCGCCGGGTCGCGAAGGCCAAGCACAGCGGCGTGTCCGACGTCACCGTCTGCATACTCGACCGGCCGCGCCACGAGCGGATCATCAAAGAGGTCCGCGAGGCGGGCGCCCGTATCCGGTTCATCTCCGACGGCGACGTCGCCGGCGCGATCGCGGCCGCCAGGCCGACCACGGGCGTCGACATGCTGATCGGCATCGGCGGCACCCCCGAAGGCATCATCGCGGCCGCCGCGATGAAGTGCCTCGGCGGTGAGCTGCAGGGCCGGTTGTGGCCGAAGGACGAGGCCGAGCGCGAGAAGGCGCTGGCGGCGGGCCACGACCTCGACCGCATCCTGTTCACCGACGACCTCGTGACCGGCGAGAACGTCTTCTTCTGCGCCACCGGCGTCACCGACGGCGACCTGCTGCGCGGCGTCCACTACCGCTCCGGCGGCGCGACGACCCAGTCGATCGTGATGCGCTCGAAGTCGGGCACGGTCCGCTTGATCGACGGTTATCACCGCTTGAACAAGCTGCGCGCGTACGCTTCCATCGACTTCGACGGCCACCTCGACGCGGTGCCGGACGATGAGGCCATCGTCCCGCCACTGCCTTAGGAGACCTTGTTCTATGAAGAAGCGTGCTCTGGCACTCCTTCTCGCTCTCGTCGCCATGGTCGGCTTCGTGCAGCCCGCTTCGGCGGCGCAGCCGGACATCGTCGGCGGCGGTGACGCCCCCGACCAGGCGTACCCGTTCTCGGTGGCGCTGCTGCGTGCTTCGGGCAGGCTGTTCTGCTCCGGCTCACTGGTGGCGCCGACCTGGGTGCTGACCGCCGCGCACTGCGTGGACGGCAAGAACCCCGAGGTGCTCAGCGCCCGCGTGGGCAGCAACGACGCGACGGCAGGCGGCGAGATCGCGCAGCCGGTCGAGTTCGTCATCCACCCGGACTACAACGCGGTCGCGGGCGGCGACGTGGCGCTGATCCGCCTGGAGAACCCGGTGAAATCCGCGCCGATCACTCTCGGCGCGGTCACCGTGCCCGGCACACCGACGCGCCTGCTCGGCTGGGGCCAGACCTGCCCGACGCTGAGCTGCGCGCCGACGCCGTCGAAGCTGCAGCAGCTGGACGCTTCGATCGTGGAGCCGACGGACTGCACGGCGGCGTTCGACCTCGACCACGAGCTGTGCACGGAGAACCCCGGCGGCGACAAGGGCACCTGTTACGGCGACTCCGGCGGCTCGCAGGTCGGGAACGTCGACGGCGTCTGGGTGCTGCTGGGTGTCATCAGCCGCCCCGGCAACGGCGACCCGGTCTGCGCGACGGCCCCGTCGATCTCGTCCTCGGCGGTCGCCTACGCGGAGTGGATCAAGGGAAAGATCGCACCGCCCGCGGTTGCTCCATAAAGGTGAAGGTGTCTTAGGGACCCCCGAATTCAACGTTACCTCGGGGGTCCGACAACTTTTGGCTTACTCGGCGTTGCTCGAGTGCCCCGGGAACAGGTGGGCATCGGGATCCAGCTTGACCGCGATGTTGTTGACCGCCGTCGCCGCCTCGCCGAAGCCCGTCGCGATCAGCTTCACCTTGCCCGGGTAGGACGCGACGTCGCCAGCCGCGTAGACCCGCTCCCGCGCCGTCGCCATGGTCGAGTCGACGGCCACCGCCCGGTGATCGATCTCCAGGCCCCAGCTTTCGATCGGGCCGAGATCCGCGGTGAAGCCCAGCGCCGCGACCACCGACTGCGCGGGCAGCACGATCGGCTCGGACCCCTTGACCGCGATCTCGACCGCGTCGAGCGCGCCGTCGGAGTCGATGAACCTGGTGACCTCGGCGTCGGTGATGATCCGGACGCCGAGTGCCCGCGCCTCGCGCACGATCGACTCGGCCGCGCGGAACTTGGCGCGGCGGTGCACCAGCGTGACGCTCGCGGCCACCGGGTGCAGCGCGAGCACCCAGTCGAACGCCGAGTCGCCGCCGCCGACCACGACCACGTGCTGACCGGCGTGTGCCTGCAGCGAGGGCACGAAATGCACCATGCCGCGGCCGAGCCAGCCGTCACCGGCGGGCAGCGGGCGCGGGGTGAACTCGCCGATGCCCGCGCTGATCAGGATCGACCTGGCCCGCACGATCTCGCCGCCGTCGAGCACGACGTCGAAGCCGTCGCCGTTCTCCGTGACCGTCTCGGCCTTGCGCCCGAGCAGGTACGTCGGCTTCCACGGCGCGGCCTGGTCGACCAGTCCCTGCACCAGATCACGGCCGCGCACCGCGGGGAACCCGCCGACGTCGTAGATCATCTTCTCCGGGTACATCGCGGTGACCTGCCCGCCCGCCTCCGGCAGCGAGTCCACGATCGCCGTCGACAGTCCGCGGAACCCCGCGTAGTAGGCGGCGAACAGCCCGGTCGGCCCGGCGCCGACGATCAGGATGTCAAAAGGATCCCCCGTGGGCATGGGTGTGCCCCTCTCAGCCAGTGGTGGTTGGCGGTGTGATCGAGAACACGGCAATCCTATAGTGGCCAGGGGTGCTCAAGGCCACCACGCACCACCCCCTGACTTGCGCGAAACTTGAGTCATGGCTGAACAGGAATACCGGATCGAACACGACACGATGGGTGAAGTGCGGGTGCCCGTCGACGCTCTCTACCGGGCGCAGACGCAGCGCGCGGTCGAGAACTTCCCGATCTCCGGCCGGGGCCTGGAGCGCGCCCAGATCCGCGCGCTCGGCCTGCTCAAGGCGGCCGCCGCGCGGGTCAACGCGAAGCTCGGCGTGCTCGACGCCGACGTCGCCGAGGCGATCGCCACGGCGGCCGACGAGGTCGCCGAGGGCCGCCACGACGCGCATTTCCCGATCGACGTGTTCCAGACCGGGTCCGGCACCTCGTCGAACATGAACGCCAACGAGGTCATCGCGACGCTCGCGTCCCGCGCGCTGGGCCGCGACGTGCACCCGAACGACCACGTCAACGCCTCCCAGTCGTCCAACGACACGTTCCCGACGACCATCCACGTCGCCGCGACCGAGGCCGTGCTGAGCGACGTCATCCCGGCGCTCGACCACCTCGCGTCGACGATCGAAGCGCGTGCCGCGGAATGGGCCGACGTCGTGAAGTCCGGCCGCACGCACCTGATGGACGCCGTCCCGATCACACTCGGCCAGGAAGCGGGCGCGTGGGCCTCGCAGGTCCGCTTCGGCATCGAGCGGCTGCGCTCCGGGCTGCCCAGGCTGGGTGAGCTGCCGATCGGCGGCACCGCGGTCGGCTCCGGCCTCAACGCCCCCGACGGCTTCGGCATGGCCGTCTCGCTGGAACTGGCTTCGGTCACCGGGTTGCCGCTGACCGAGGCACGCGACCACTTCGAGGCGCAGGCGACGCAGGACAGCGTCGTCGAGACGTCCGGGCACCTGCGCACGGTCGCGGTGTCGCTGAACAAGATCGCGAACGACCTGCGCTGGCTGGGTTCCGGCCCGCGCACCGGCCTCGCCGAGATCGCGCTGCCGGACCTGCAGCCGGGTTCGTCGATCATGCCCGGCAAGGTCAACCCGGTCATCCCGGAGGCGACACTGCAGGTCGTCGCGCAGGTCATCGGCAACGACGCGGCCGTCGCGTTCGCGGGCGCGGCAGGCAACTTCCAGCTCAACGTGAACCTGCCGGTGATCGCCCGCAACGTGCTGGAGTCGGCGCGGCTGCTCGCGGCGGTCTCGCGTTTGCTGGCGGACAAGGTGTTCGCGGGCATCACGGTCAACACCGACCGCACGCGCACGTACGCCGAGGGCTCGCCGTCGATCGTCACGCCGCTGAACAAGTACATCGGCTACGAAGAGGCGGCCGCCGTCGCGAAGCAGGCGCTCAAGGAGCTGAAGACGATCCGCGAGGTCGTGCTGGAACGCGGCCACGTCGCCAGCGGCAAGCTGACCGAAGCCCAGCTGGACGAGGCGCTCGACGTGCTCCGGATGGCACGCGGCGGCAAGTGAGGTCGTGAGTGGTATTGCCGGTTAGAACCGGCAATACCACTCACGACCCCAGGGTCCGGATCGCGGCCGTCAGCGCGGGGGCCAGTGCCCGCACGGGTCCCATGGGTTCGCCGAGCAGGTGGATCCAGGTGTGGACCGTGCCGAGCAGGATCGCGTGCACCGCAACGGGATCCGGGCGCCGGGCGAGCTCGCCGCGTGCGACCGCGCGGTCCAGCATCTCGATCAGGTAGGCACGCTCACGGCCGATGAAGCGTTCGCCGAAACCCGCCAGCAGATTCGGGTCCGCGCGCAGGTCGGCGACCAGTCCCGGCAACGCCTCGCGCACTCCCGGTCCGTCCAATGAGGACTTGATGACCGCGAGCACCTCGGCCACATCCCCTTGCAGCGCACCGGTGTCCGCCGGGCCGGCCATCGCGTCGTCGTGGACGACGGCCGCGAACACCAGCTCGGCCTTCGATCGCCAGCGCCGGTAGAGCGCGGCCTTGCCGACACCCGCGCGCCCCGCGATCGCGTCCACGGTGCACTTGGCGTAGCCGGCTTCGGCCAGCAACTCCTTGACCGCGCGGCGCACCGCGCCGTCGATGCCGTCTTCCCTGGGGCGTCCTCGCATGAACCCAGTTTACGGAACTGTCAGTTCCGTATATGTTCGGGGTCATGAACTGGACCAGAACGTCACGCAAGACCATCCCGCTCGCCCCCGAAAGCCTGTGGGCGGTCATCGGTGACATCGAAAACTGGCCGGACTGGGATCGCGACCTCACCAGCGTGAAACTCGACGGGCCCGCCGAAGCGGGCACGACGGGCTTCATCGTGCCCTCCGGCGGTTTCCGTGGCCGCGTGCACTCACTGATCGCGAAGCCGTTCACGATCACGAAGTACGAGCCCGGCCTCGGGATCGGCATACGCCAGCCGATTCCCGGCGGGAACATGGACATCACGCTCACCCTGGACGAGGGCGAGCTCGTCCAGGAGGTCACGCTCGACGGGCCGCTCCGGAAGCTGATGGTCAAGATCATCGGCGAAGACGTCGTCACGCACTTCGACGACAAGTGCGCGCGGCTGGCGAAGGCCTGCCACAACGCCTAGCGAAACCAGCCCGACCCCGACCAGCTGGGCAGGCCGAAACGCTTGCGTGCCAAGGACAAGCGCGACGGCCAAGCCTGACGCGGGCATCAGCCCGATCAGCAGCCCGGCGCGATCCGCACCCAGCTGCGATACCGCGAAGTACCAGAGGCAGAACGCCACCGCGGTGACGATCACGGCGAGCACCAGCAGTGCCGCGAGTTCCCGGCCGTCCGGCGCTCGCCAGCCACCGACGAAAGTGCCCAGCACCGCGCTGCCGATCGCGGCGGTCAAGCAGCTGCTCGCAGCCGTGCCGAGCGGACCCATCCGCTTGACCAGCACGGCCGCGAGCAGCGTGAACGACGCCTCGCACAGCATCGCGAGCACCGCCAGCGCCAGGCCGGGACCGTGGCTCGCGCCGCCACCGGCGAGCACCACGATCCCGGCGGCGGCGAGCACGGCGCCCACCACGGGTGCCGCTGCCGGACGCCTGCGTTCGAGCACCGGCGCCACGAGCGCCAGCACCAGCGGGCTTCCGCCGAGCAGCGCCGCCACGAGCCCCGGTTCCGCGTGCCGCTGCGCGAGCAGCAGGCAGGCCTGGAACCCGACCATCCCGGTCACCCCCAGCGCGACCAAGATCGGCAGATCCTTCAGCCCCGGCAGCGGCAAGCGGATACCCCTGAGCCACGCGTAGCCGAGCAGCAGCACCCCGCCGAGCGCGTAGCGCAGCGCTTGCCCGGTGAGCAGCGGATACGCGTCGAGCAGGCCGGTCACGGGCACCGATCCCCCGACGATCACCGAAGCGGAGATCCCGGCGAGCAGTCCACGTGCGGCAGGCGTCATGCGCCCAGCCTGGCGCGCCGAGTGGTCGAGATGTCAGAGCCAATCGCCGCACTCGAAATTGGACCACTTAGCGACGACGCAACGCCTTGTCAGCCAGCGCGGGCGGCGTGTAGTCGGCGTCGAGCCGGTTGAGGTCGGTGCCGGGCGGCACGATCTCGTCGATCCGGTCGAGCACGTCGCCGCTGAGCTCCAGATCGGCGCCGTCGAGCAGGTCGGCGAGCTGCTCGTGGGTGCGCGGGCCGATGATCGCGGACGTCACGCCGGGGTGCGCGCGCACGAACGCGAGCGCGAGGTGGGTCAGCGGGCGCCCGAGGTCGCTCGCCAGCTTCTTCAGCTCGGCGACCACCTCCAGCTTGACCGCGTTCTCTGGCAGCGCCGGGTCGAACTTGTGCTGCTGCAACGCCTTACGGCCCTCGGTGAGGTCCACATCGGACGCCTTGTCGTACCGGCCGGACAGCCAGCCGCTGGCGAGCGGGCTCCAGGTGAGCACGCCCATCCCGTACTTCTGGGCCGTCGGCAGCACGGCGGCCTCGATGGCGCGGTTGAAGATCGAGTACGGCGGCTGCTCGGTGCGGAACCGCACGAGCCCACGCTTCTCGGAAACCCATTGCGCTTCAACGATCTGCTCGGCGGGGAACACCGAGGACCCGACAGCGCGGACCTTGCCCGACCGCACGAAGTCGGTCAGCACCGACAGCGTCTCCTCGATGTCGGTCGTCGGGTCGGGCCGGTGAATCTGGTACAGGTCAACGTAATCCGTGTCGAGCCTGCGCAGGCTGTCGTCGAGCGCGCGGGTCAGCCAGCGCCGCGAGTTGCCGCCGTGGTTGGCGTCCGGCCCCATCGGGAAGAAGCCCTTGGTCGCGAGCACCACGTCGTCGCGGCGGCCCTTGAGCGCCTTGGCGACGATCTGCTCGCTCTCGCCGTCGGAGTACATGTCCGCGGTGTCGATGAAGTTGATGCCGCCGTCGATCGCGGCGTGCAGCATGCGGATACCGTCCGCGTGATCCGGATTGCCCCATTTGCCCAGCATCATCGCGCCGAAGGTGTATTCACTGACGGAGATGCCGGTACCACCGAGAATTCGTCGTTTCATGCCACCGACTTTGCTCCGCGCCCACGACCTGAACCAGGTCGTGTCCAACCCTGGGTCTGTCAGTACCAGGCAGGCCGCTTGCGTTTCCTGAATACTCGGAGTCATGAAAGAACTGGGCGATTTCCTCAAGACACGCCGCGCGGCGCTCGACCCCGCCGAGCTGGGCCTGCCCCAAGGCGTCACCCAGCGTCGCGTGGCCGGGTTGCGCCGCGAGGAGCTGGCGCAGCTGGCCGGCATCAGCGTCGACTACTACACGCGCCTCGAACAGGGCCGCGCCCGCAACGTGTCCCCCGCCGTGCTCGAGTCGCTCGCCCGCGCGCTGCGCCTGCACGCGGACGAGGAGCGGTACCTCACCAACCTCGCGGCCCCGAAACGCAAGCGCGTCGCCAAGCCCAAGCCGCAACGCGTCCGCCCCGAGCTGCAGCTCCTGCTCGACACGATCCAAGCGCCCGCGTTCATCTTCGGCCGCTACCTCGACGTGCTCGCCTGGAACGCGCTCGGCGCCGCGATCGGCTTCGACTTCGCCGCGGGCGAGCGCAACATCCCCAAGGCGTTCTTCCTCGACGAAGCCGCCCGCGAGATGCACCCCGAGTGGGAATCGGTCGCCAAAGAGGTCGTCGCGAACCTGCGCTCGGAGGTCGGCAAGTACCCGGACGACCCCCGCCTGGCCCAGCTCGTCGGCGAACTTTCCATGCACAGCGCGGATTTCCGCAAGCTGTGGGCCGGGCAGTCGGTGCGCGAGAAGGCCAGCGGTGTCAAGGTGATCAACAACCGTATCGTCGGCGAGCTCCGGCTGAACTACGAGACGATGCGCCTGCAGGGCGACACCGACCAGGGCATGGTGATCTACACGGCCGACCCCGGCTCCGAGTCCGAGAACGGCCTGCGCCTGCTCGCGAGCTGGATCGCCGCTCCGGACGCGCCCAGCCCGGCCCACGAGACCGCACGCTGACTTGCGCCGGGGTCGTGAGCGTTGCGGGCGGCCAGAACCCAATGCTGGGTAGTTGAGGCTTGGCCTGCGTTGTCAATCGGCACGTGAGCACGCGAAACCCGAGTCGGTCAGGCCGTCGTCGGCGGTCCGACCGCATCTAACGTCCACAAAGGACTCAAGCGACTGAATTTCGCCCCGCAATGTCGCATTTGCCTGCTTTGTGGGGTGGGATGGACGGAATGAACGGGGCGTATGTGTCGCTCAGCGTTGCGAACGCCCCGTTCGCAACGTTCAACCACCCCTGCGGCACCCGCCGGGCAGCGGGCTCGACCAACCTGCCCGACCCTTAACTACCCGGCATGGATCTAACCGCCCGCAACGCTCACGACCCCGCACTAGTGGTCCAAGAGTAGATTCAAACTCGATGGCGACCGAATGGACCACTTTGCACGAGCTGCTCCTGCCCGCGACGGCAGGCGCCGGTGGCAGGCGGGGCAAGGCGGTCGAGTCCGCGCTGCGGGAAGCCGTGCGTTCCGGGGTGCTCGCCGCCGGGACGCGGCTGCCGTCGAGCCGTGATCTCGCCGGGCAGCTGGGTCTGTCGAGGGGCACCATCACCGCGCTGTACGAGCAGCTCGTCGCCGAGGGATACCTGATCGGCAAGCACGGCTCCGGGACCACGGTCGCCGAGCTCGACCAGCCGGAGCGGGCGGGCCCGCCCGCCGCGGAACCGGCGGCGACCTGGGCGTTCGATCTCAGGCCCGGACTGCCCGCGCTCTCCGCGTTTCCCCGTGCCGAGTGGCTGCGGCACGAACGCGAGGTGCTCACCACCGCGCCCGACACGATGCTCGGCTATCCCGATCCGGCCGGGCATCCCGAACTGCGGGCGGAGCTCGCGAGCTATCTCGGCCGGGTCCGCGCGGTGCCCGCGAGCGCGAGCGACATCGTCATCACGAACGGGGCGGCCGAGGCACTGTCGCTGCTCGCCACCGCGCTCCACGCACGCGGGCAGCGCCGGATCGCCGTCGAGGACCCCAGTCACCGCGGCCAGGCGGAACTCCTTGCCGCGCATGGTTTACGACCGATCGGGATACCGGTGGACGACAACGGCATCCAGCCGGATCATCTGTCCACATCGGACTGCGGAACGGTCATGGTCACCTCGGCGCACCAGTTCCCGCTCGGCGTCCCGCTCGACCCGGATCGCCGCCACGCGCTGCTGAAATGGGCCAGGGACACCGACGGACTCGTCATCGAGGACGACTACGACGCCGAGCACCGCTACGACCGGCCCGCGCTCGGCGCGATCAAGGCGCTCGATCCCGATCGGGTGGTGTATCTCGGCAGTGTCAGCAAGGTGCTCGCGCCCGCGCTGCGGATCGGCTGGCTGGTGCTGCCGCCCGCCATGAGGGCCGAGATCGTCGCGGCGAAGTACACGCACGACCTCGGCTGCGCGCCACTGCCCCAGGCCACGCTCGCCCGCATGCTGCGCTCCGGCGGTTACGACCGGCATCTGCGGCGCACCCGCCGTCTCTACCGCCAGCGCCGCGACGCGCTGCTCGACGCGCTCGCCACCAGGTTCCCCGGCTGGCAGCCGATCGGCATCGCCGCGGGCCTGCACGTCGTCGTCCGGCTCCCCGACGGCATCGACGACGTGGAACTCAGCCGGGAGCTGGCCGGACGCGGCGTCAACGCACCGAGCCTGGCGAGCTACGCGACCGGCAGGCTCTTCCCCGGCCTCGTGCTCGGGTACGCCGCGCTGACCCCGGACCGGCTGCGTGCCGCTGTCGACGCGATGGCTTATTGAGGCCCGGCCCGAGCGAGTGGCCCTCACCCGGTGACCTGCTTAACAAGCGTCTTCGATGAGAACCTTGGCGACCGTCTTGGCCTGCGCCACCGCGCCGGGCACGACGCCGAGCGACGCCGTCACCGTGGCGCCTTCCATCAGGATGAGCAGCGAATACGCCAGCCGTCGCGGGTCGCGGGCGCCTGCTTCTCCTGCCAGCGAGCGCAGGCAGGTGAGCATCCAGACCTTGTTCGCGCCGATGACATGGCGGCCGGGATGCGCGCCGTCCGGCAGCTCCGCGTGCGCGTTGACGAAGGCGCAGCCGCGGTGGTTCTCGAGCGCCATCCAGGCGTCGAGCGCGTCGAACACCCGCAGCAGGCGACGGGCGGGCGGGTCGCGCGGGCTGCGGTCGAGCACCTTCGTGACATGCTCGCGCCAGTGCTCGTCGCGGCGGACGAGGCACTGCTCGACCAGCTTGTCCTTGGAGCCGAAGCGCGCGTACAAGGTCTTCTTGGTGACCCCGGCCCGCTGGGCGATCAACTCCACCCCGACCGCGTGGATCCCGTTCTCGTAGAAGAGCCGTCCAGCGACGTCGAGCACCTTTTCCGCCGCCGGAGTAAGAGCCGAGCGCTTCATAGCGCACCTCCGGTCATCTGAAATTGTCGGTGCCGAGGCGCATGATGTCGAACATGCTGCTCACCGACGTCGTCTCCGCGTCAGCCGCGATCGCCGCCACGCGCTCGCGCAAGACCAAGACCGAGGTCATCGCCGGGGTGCTGCGGGCCGCCGAAGCCGCCGAGCTGCCCGCGGTCACGGCGATCCTCACCGGCCAGATCCGTCAGGGCCGGATCGGCACCGGCTGGCGCAGGCTCGCCGAGCTGGGGATGACGCCTGCCCAGGAAGCGTCGCTGACCATCGGTGAGGTCGACGCCGCGCTGGCCGAGCTGTCCGTCACGGCGGGGGCCGGCTCGGCGAAGCGGCGTACCGAGGTGCTCGGCGAGCTGTTCGGGCGCGCGAGCGCGGACGAGCAGAACTTCCTGTTCCGGCTGATCACCGGGGAGCTGCGGCAGGGTGCGCTGGAGGGGGTGATGGTCGACGCGGTGGCCGCCGCCGCGGGTGTTCCCGTGGACGCGGTGCGCCGGGCGTTCATGCTCTCGGGTGAGCTGCCGGTGACCGCCGAAGCCGCGATCAACGGCGGCGAGGCGGAGCTGGCCGGGTTCCGGCTCCGGCTCGGCAGGCCGGTCCGGCCGATGCTGGCCTCGCCTGCCGAGTCGATGGACGAGGCGATCGCCGAGCACGACGGCAAGATCGTCGAGTACAAAATGGACGGTGCGCGGATCCAGGTGCACCGCGACGGCGACGAGATCCACATCTACACCAGGACCTTGCGCGAGATCACCGGCAGCGTCGCCGAGCTGGTCGAGCTGGTGCGCGCGCTGCCCTGCGAGTCGGTCGTGCTCGACGGCGAGACGCTCGCGCTCACCGACGACGGCAGGCCGAGGCCGTTCCAGGAAACGCAAAGCCGCTTCGGCAGCACCCGCGAGGAGCAGGTCCGCGCGCTCCTGTTGCGGCCGTACTTCTTCGACTGCCTGCACCTCGACGGCGTCGACCTGCTCGACGCGCCGCTGGCCGAGCGCAACGTCGCGCTGCGCAAGGTCGCGGGCGAGCATGTCATCCCCGGCGAGATCAACCCGGCCGACCCGCAGCGCGTGCTCGACGAGGCGATGACCGCCGGGCACGAGGGCGTGATGGTCAAGGCGCTCGGCTCGCCGTACGCGGCGGGCCGCCGCGGCCGCGCGTGGCTCAAGGTGAAGCCGGTGCACACCATCGACCTGGTGGTGCTCGGCGCCGAATGGGGCCACGGCAGGCGCACCGGCACCCTGTCCAACCTGCACCTCGGCGCCCGCGACCCCGACGGCGGCCCGCCGATCATGGTCGGCAAGACGTTCAAGGGCATGACCGACGAGCTGCTCGCGTGGCAGACCACCCGGTTCCAAGAGATCGAAACCGGCCGTGACGACTGGGTGGTCTACGTCCGCCCCGAGCTGGTCGTCGAGATCGAGCTCGACGGCGCGCAGGCCAGCACCCGCTATCCGGGTGGCGTGGCGCTGCGTTTCGCCCGCGTCGTCCGCTACCGCCCCGACAAGGACCCGGCCGACGCCGACACCATCGACACCGTCCGCTCCCTGCGCAAAGGCGGCTGACTCCGGCGCGTCGTCCAGCTGTACACGTGTGGAACGCGCGGGCCTGGGGGGTCGGGGCAGACGTCGAACACGGGATTTAGCCGCGCACCCGCCGGAAGGCGTTGAAGGGGTCGTTGACGCCCGCGGTGACCAGCGACCGCCAGGCCCCGCGCCGCGTGTCGACCGGCTTCCCTGCGGCGACGCGGTGCATCTGCTGGGTGTGCCATTGGATCTCCAGCAGGCTGTCGGCCAGCCGGATCCCGGTCTTGGGGCACAGCCGTTCGGCGCGGACGTCTTCGCCGCCCAGCAGCCGCCGGGGCAGCTCGGGGTCGACGATCATCGGCCTGCCGAGCCCGATGACGTCCAGCGCGCCGGAACGCAGCGCCTCGTTCATGCCGCCCGCTGTGGCGAACCCGCCGGTCACCATCAACGCGACATCGGAAACCTTGCGTGCTTTGGCCGCGTAGCCGAGGAAATAGGCCTCGCGACGCACCGAACTCTCGCGCGTCACGCCCATCATCACGGCCTTCTCATAGGTGCCACCGGAAATCTCCAGCAGGTCGAGCCCTTCCTCGCCGAGCTCACGCACGACCTCGAGTGACTCGTCTTCAGTGAAGCCGCCGCGCTGGAAGTCGGCGCTGTTGAGCTTCACCGAAAGCGGTACGCGCGCGGGCAGCTCGGCACGGATGCGGCGGACCAGTTCCAGCAGGAACCGGCGCCTGCGGACGGCGTCGCCACCCCACTCGTCGGTGCGCTGGTTCGTCAGCGGGGACAGGAACTGCGAGATCAGGTACCCGTGCGCGCCGTGCAACTGGATGCCGGCGAACCCGGCGTCGGCGAACGTCAGCGCCGCCAGCACGAACCGTTCGATCAGCGCCTCGACCTCGTCCGAGGTCAGCGCGCGCGGTGTCGCGAACACCGAGCGGATGCCGCGGTCACCGAACGGGACGGCCGACGGCGCGACCGGCTCCCGCGACAGGAACCGCGGGCTCTGCCTGCCGGGGTGGTTCAGCTGCACCCAGAGCTGCGCGCCGGTGCCCGCGACCGACTCGGCCCACGGCTTGTAGTCGACCGGGTCGGGCGCCACAGGGACCGCGACGTTGCGCGGCTCACCGAGCGCGGCCGGGTCGACCATCACGTTTCCGGTGATCAGCGCGCCGGAACCACCCTGGGCCCAGGTCCGGTAGAGGGCGACGAGGTCCGCGCTCGGCCGGTTGCGGCGGTCGCCGAGCTGTTCGCTCAGCGCCGACTTCACGATCCGGTGCGGGAGCACGGCGCCACAACGCAGTTCGAGCGGCTCGGCCAGCATCGTGGACCCCTTTCTTACCGACAGTAAGTCTACTCTCCAGTACGTACCGACGGTATGTCAAACGGTCGCTAAAGTCATATTTATGACGGCAGTGGTACAGAACGTGGTCACTTCGGGCACCTTCGAACTCGACGGCGGCAGCTGGGCGGTGGACAACAACGTCTGGCTGATCGGTGACGAGGACGAGGTGCTGGTGATCGACGCGGCGCACGACGCCGAGGCCATCGCCGACGTCATCGGCGACCGCAGGCTCGTCGCGATCGTCAGCACCCACGCGCACAACGACCACGTCAACGCCGCGCCCGCGCTCGCCGAGCGCACCGGCGCGCCGATACTGCTGCACCGCGAAGACCGGGTGCTCTGGAACCTCACGCATCCGGACCGCGCGCCCGACGGCGAACTCGCCGACGGCCAGTCGCTGACCGTCGCGGGCACCGAGCTCCAGGTGCTGCACACGCCCGGACACGCGCCGGGCGCCGTCTGCCTCTACGCGCCGGAACTCGGCGTGCTGTTCACCGGCGACACGCTGTTCCACGGCGGGCCCGGTGCCACCGGCCGGTCCTATTCGGACTATCCCACCATCGTGAAGTCCATCCACGACAAGCTTTTCGCGTTGCCGGACAGCACCGAGGTGCGCACCGGCCACGGCGAGAGCACGACGATCGGCGCCGAGAAGGCCGCCTCGACCGGGTGGGACTGAGCGGTTTGTCGACGGAACTGGCCGAGCTGCTCCGTGCCGCCAGGCGCACCGCGGGCCTGACGCAGGAAGAACTCGCGGAACGCTCGGGCATCAGCGTGCGCGCGATCAGCGACCTCGAACGAGGCCGCGCCCGCGCGCCTCAGCGGCGTACCGTCGAAGCGCTCGTGGCGGCGGCCGAGCTCGGCTCCGCCGAACGGCTGCTCATCCACCGCATCGCGAAGACCGCCAGGACCGGTCAGGAGACCGCGCTTCCCTGCTTCACCAAAGCATTGTGCGAGCCGCCGTGCGCGATCGGCGACTTCGCGGGCCGTGACGCCGAACTCGGCTGGCTGGTCGAGCTCGGCAAGGACCCGGCGACGTCGACGGCCGTGCTCACCGGCCCGCCCGGCATCGGCAAGACCAGTCTCGCGATCCGCGCCGGCGCCACGCTCGCGCCGATCTTCCCCGGCGGTTTCCTGTTCCTCGAGCTGGACGGGCTCGCCGAGCAGCCACCCGCGCCGACCCAGCTGCTGCGGCGGCTGCTCGGCGCGCTGGGTGTCGAAGAGGACCAGCTGCCACAGCACCTCGACGATCTCGTGCCGCTTTACCGTGCGCTGCAACGGGAACGGCCGGTGCTGGTGCTGCTCGACAACGCCGCGGACGAGGCGCAGGCGCGGCCGCTCGCGGCCACCATGCCCGGTTCGTTCACGATCATCACCAGCAGGCGCGGGCTGACCGGGCTGGAGTCGGCCGCCTGGCAGACGCTGGACGGCCTGGACGGCGACGAGGCGATCGACCTGCTGGCCAGCATCGCCGGGCAGGCGCGGATCGACCGGGAACCGCTGGCCGCCGCGCAGGTCGCCGAACTCTGCGGCAGGCTGCCACTGGCGCTGCGGATCGCGGGCAACCAGCTGGCGAGCAGGCCGCGCTGGTCGATCCGCCAGCTCGCCGACCGGCTCGGCGAGAGCCGTTTTCCCGCGCTGGAAGCCGGTGACCTGCGGGTGCGCGCGGCGTTCGACGTGTCGTACCGGCAGCTCAGCGAGCAGGCCGCGACCGCGTTCCGCAGGCTCGCGCTGGTCGACGGCGAGCTGTCCGCCGAGGTGGCCGCCGTCGTCGCGGACCTGCCCGAGTGCGTCGCGGCGGACGCGATCGAAGAGCTCGCCGACGCCAGCCTGCTCACCCCCATGGCTTCCGACCGGCACTACGAGTTCCACGATCTGCTCCGCGCGTTCGCGCGTGCGCTGCTCGCCGACGATCCGCACGAAGACGCGCAACGCCGCTTCACCGACTGGCTTCTCAACAGCGCCACCAAGGCAGGCCTGCTTTTCCTGCCGCCGACCATTCATCCGCAAAGGACTGTCCAACCCGGACCCGTGGCGGCCATCGAGACCCGCCAGGAAGCCTTCGCCTGGTTGCAGAGCAGGCAGAGCGACTGGATCGCGGCGTTACGCGTCGCCGCGAGGGAAGAGCGCCACGACACTGTGCTCGCGCTGACCGAGGCGATGCACTGGTACTCCGATCTCGGCGTCGCGCCCGAGATCTGGCCGGAGGTCTTCGAACTCGGCGTCGCGGCCGCGCGGGCGATCGGCAGCACCCGCGACGAGGCCGTGCAGCTGAACCTGCTCGGCTGGGCGGTCGGTGTGCTGCTC
The DNA here is from genome assembly GCF_042734395.1 of Amycolatopsis sp. NPDC059657. Taxonomy (NCBI): domain Bacteria; kingdom Bacillati; phylum Actinomycetota; class Actinomycetes; order Pseudonocardiales; family Pseudonocardiaceae; genus Amycolatopsis; species Amycolatopsis sp. NPDC059657. The sequence goes on from NZ_JBHWEB010000021.1 coordinate 102,498, forward strand.
GAGCGGCGTGAAGAAGGCGTGCGGCTGTGCAGGCTCGCGCTCGCCGCCTGCGACAAGGCCGGCGAACACGCCGAAGCTGGCTGGTCGCTGTTCTACCTCGCCTCGCTCGACCGGTCCATCGGTGACCTGGCCGCCGCGTCTGCGACCATCGACCAGGCCATCGAGCGGTTCATCGCGGGCGCCGACCCGCTCGGCGAGCACATCGCCAGGTCGGCGCGGGCGACCCTGCTGCTCGCCGAGGGCAGGCCGGACGAGGCGATCGACACGCATCGGCGTGTGGTCGCGTTCTTCCGCCGCCCCGAGCACCACCCCGAGACCGGCGGTGGCGCGATCCTGCTCGCGCACCGCCTGCTCCCGCTGGGCAACGCGTTGCGCGCGCGGCGGGAGTGGGAGCAGGCGCTCGCGGTGTTCACCGAGGCAGTCGGGCTGTTCCGCGAGGCGAGCATGCGCAGTGGCGAGGCGCGTGCCCGTTACGGCCTCGGCTCCGCGCTCTCCGGCATCGGCGACCTCGCGGCCGCCCGCGACGAACTGACCGCCGCGGTCAAACTGCTGCGCGAGACGGGCGCCGGTCACACGCGCGTGCGGGCGCAGCGTGACCTGGCCGCGGTGCTCGACCGGCTCGGCGAAACCGCGCTGGCCCGCGAAAACCGGGCGAACGCGCTCGAATTCTGCCTGGCGTGGGACACCGAGGAGACGCGCGCGCTGGCCGAGGAGCTGCGCGCCGAAACCGGCAGTTCCTGACCGCCGGATCTTGCCGGTCGTTCCACATGGGCAACCGGCCGCTTTCGCGGTGAACTCAGGCACGTGCCGCCCCCGACCGGGAGCGGTATCCGTTCACTGAGGAGAAACCCGACGTGAAGTACGTCAGACCGGTCCTGATCTCGCTGGCCATCCTCGTGGCCAGCACCGGCATCAGCACCTCCGCGCAGGCAGCACCGCGGGGTAGCCACTGTGTCGCCGACACCGGCACGCAGTCGGTGCGATGCTTCGACACGGAACAGCGCGCGATGACCGCCGCGGCGGGCGTCACCGTCGCCACCTTCTACGAACACGGCAACTTCGGCGGCGGCAGCCTGACCGTCACCGGCGACACCTGCCGCGACGGCCAAAACCAGAACCTGAACTTCTGGCAAAGCACGTGGAACGACAAGGTCTCGTCGTTCAAGACCTACGCCAACTGTTACGTCACTTTCTACGAGCACGGCGACTTCCAGGGCGCCACGCGAGAGTGGTACGCCAACGACGCGGCCAATTTCGACAACGACTTCAACGACAAGCCCAGTTCAGCGGTCTTCAGCCGCGGCCCGTCCCGCGCCGAACTGCTCAAGGACTGCGACCGCGCGACCAGGTCCTGCGACGCCAAGGTCGGCTGGAAGGGCAACGACTTCTGGGGTGATTGGCGCCGCGTCGACACCGCGTACAACTGCAGCTCCAGCGAGTCGACCCAGGTCGTCGGCAGCCGCGACACCCGTACCGGCAAGAACTCCGTCTCGCACGAGATCGGCGTGACCGCCGGCTTCCAATTCCTGGTCGACTGGTCGGTCTCCTACAAGGCGACCTTCGGCAGCGAATGGGGCTGGGAGACCAGCGACATGGTCGAAACCCGCACCACGATCAAGCCTGGCCACTGGGCGGGCCTGGACCGTTCGCCGGTCATGCGGGTTTCCGGTGGCGAGTACGAACTTTGGTACGAAAAGCCCAAGTGGGGCCACCGTCAGTGGTTCGTGCTCAGCTTCAGCGGTGAGGGCCCGGCACCCGGCGTGGTCGGCCAGACCAAGATCGTCGGCGCGAAGATGACCGCCGCCGAGAAGAAGAAGGTCTGCGGCAAGTCCGCGAACGAGGTCGTGCGCTCGACCGGCGCGCCGGTCGCGGCCGCCGTCGCTCCCGCGCCGGTCGCTACGACCGCGGGCGCACTGCACAGCTGAGCTGGGAGCGGGGCTGGACCGCCTCCCGGCCCCGCTTCCACTTCCCCAGAGCGGCACTGATCCCCCCAAACAGAGCCGCTCCCCCGCTGAAGCGGTGGGCTCCGGTGATCCCGGAGCTCACCGCTTCAGCTTCGGCGGCACCGGCTCCGGCCTGGCTTTGAGCTTCACCTCGTCGATCAACCCCGCCGCCCAGGCCCGCAGGCCCGCGATGTCGACGCCATGCGGCGGTTCGGCCGCGAACGGCTCCAGGTTCTCCGCGCCACGCTGCAGCAACGCGGCCCCGCCCGCACCGTTGCCGCGCGCGATGTGGGTCAAGCCGACCGCCAACTGGGCGAGCGCGCGCCAGAGTTCGCGCTCCGGGCCGTCGGTGGACTTCCAGGCGTCTTCGAACACCTCATGCGCGTGGAACGGCTTGCCGTCGTCGAGCAGCCCCTGAGCCTCGGCCAGCGCCTGCTCCGGGGTCCGTTCGATGCCCTCAGGCTGGCGCTCGACACCCTCGGCGTCGTACGGGAGCGGCCTGCCGAGGCCGTCCCGTGGCCTGGCGTTACGAGCCCGTCCCACTTCGTCACGATCGCGGTCGGCCATGCTTTCAGTGTGGCATGCGGTTACAGTGGTGACTCGTGCGCTTTCTTGATGGACATACCCCAGCTCACGACCTGACCTACGACGACGTGTTCCTGGTGCCAGGCCGCTCGGACGTGGAGTCCCGGTTCGACGTCGACCTGTCCACTGTGGACGGAACGGGCGCGACCATCCCCGTCGTGGTGGCGAACATGACCGCCGTCGCCGGCCGCCGGATGGCCGAGACCGTGGCCCGCCGCGGCGGGCTGGTCGTGCTGCCACAGGACGTCGACCCGGCCGCCGTGCACGACATCGTCGCCTGGGTGAAGAGCCGCCACACCGTGTGGGACACCCCCGTCGTGCTGACCGGCGGTGACGCCGTCGCCGACGCGCTCAACCTGGTCAGCAAGCGGGCACACGGCGCGGTCGTGGTCGTCGACGACAACGGCAGGCCCGTCGGCATCGTCGACGAGAGCGCCTGCGCGGGCGTCGACCGCTTCGCCCGCCTCGCCGAGGTGGCCGAGCCGGCCGCCGTGACACTCCCGCTGGACACCGCGCCGCGCGAGGTCTTCGAGCGGCTGCACGACCACGGCGCCAAGCTGGCGCTGGGCGTCGACTCCGACGGCAGGCTCGCGGGCGTGCTGACCAGCGTCGGCGCGCTGCGCGCGGAGATGTACGCGCCCGCCGTCGACGCCAACAGCAGGCTGCGGGTCGCGGCGGCCGTCGGCGTCAACGGCGATGTGGCCGCGAAGGCCGAGGCGGTGCTCGCCTCCGGCGTCGACGTGCTCGTGGTCGACACGGCGCACGGGCACCAGGAGAAGATGATCGCCGCGCTGAAGGCGGTCCGGTCGGTCTCGCCTCGCGTGCCGGTGGTGGCGGGCAACGTCGTCACGGCCGAGGGCACGCGGGACCTGATCCACGCGGGCGCGGACGTCGTGAAGGTCGGCGTCGGGCCGGGCGCGATGTGCACGACCCGGATGATGACCGGCGTCGGGCGGCCGCAGTTCTCGGCCGTGGCCGAATGCGCCGCCGCCGCCCGTGAGCTGGGCAAACACGTCTGGGCCGATGGTGGCGTGCGGCATCCGCGTGACGTCGCGCTGGCGCTGGCGGCCGGTGCTTCCGCCGCCATGGTCGGCTCGTGGTTCGCCGGTACCCACGAATCGCCGGGCGACCTGCGCTACGACGAGCACGGGCGGCCGTACAAGGAGTCGTTCGGGATGGCGTCGAAGCGGGCCGTCGGCGCGCGGACGCGGACCGACAACGTCTTCGACCGGGCGCGCAAGGCCCTGTTCGAAGAGGGCATCTCGGCTTCGCGGATGGCTCTCGACCCGCAGCGTCCCGGCGTCGAAGACCTGCTCGACTCGATCTGCGCGGGCGTGCGCTCGTCGTGCACCTACGCGGGCGCGCGTTCGCTCGAGGAGTTCCACTCGAAGGCCGTGCTGGGCGTGCAGAGCGCGGCGGGCTTCGCCGAAGGCCGCCCCCTGCCCGCGGGCTGGTAACAGGGCTCGTGCGCGTTCCGGGCGGTGAGAAC
>NZ_JBHWEB010000021.1:106524-110772 GCF_042734395.1 Amycolatopsis sp. NPDC059657
CCCGGCCGGGGGCGTTGTACCTGGGCGGGGGGGCGGTCGGGGGTGGCACACCCGCGCGGCCCGCCCACGAGTCTTTATGCGCCGTGATCCTCCAGCATCTCGGTGACGAGCGCCGCGATCGGCGAGCGCTCGGAGCGGGTGAGGGTGACGTGGGCGAAGAGCGGGTGGCCCTTCAGCTTCTCGATGACCGCCGAGACGCCGTCATGCCGTCCGACCCGCAGGTTGTCGCGCTGGGCGACATCGTGCGTGAGCACCACTCGCGACGCGGTGCCGAGTCGCGAGAGGACGGTCAGCAGCACGTTGCGCTCCAAGGACTGCGCCTCGTCCACGATGACGAACGTGTCGTGCAGCGAGCGGCCACGGATGTGCGTGAGCGGCAGCACCTCGAGCATGCCCCGGTCGAAGACCTCGTCCAGCACGTCCTGGCTGACCAGCGCGCCGAGCGTGTCGAACACGGCCTGCGCCCACGGCGACATCTTCTCGCTCTCGGAGCCGGGAAGGTAGCCGAGGTCCTGCCCGCCGACCGCGTAGACCGGCCGGAACACGACGACCTTGCGGTGCGCACGCCGTTCCATGACCGATTCGAGGCCGGCGCACAGCGCCAGCGCCGACTTGCCGGTGCCCGCGCGCCCGCCGAGTGACACGATGCCGACGTCGGAGTCGAGCAGCAGGTCCAGCGCCACGCGCTGTTCCGCCGACCGTCCGTGCAGCCCGAACGCCTCCTTCTCACCGCGCACCAGCCGGATCCGCTTGTCGGCCGTGACCCGGCCCAGCGCGCTGGAGCTGCCCGCGAGCAACCGCAGCCCGGTGTGACAGGGCATCTCGGCGACCTCGTCCAAGCCGAACTCGACCGGGTCGACCGAGCTGGTGTGGAACAGCGCGTCGAGCAGCGTCTGCGGCGCGTCGACGTCGGCCATCCCGGTCCAGCCGGACGGCGTGACCTCCTGGGCGCGGTACTCGTCCGCGTCCAGGCCGACAGCGCCCGCCTTGACCCGCAGCGGGACGTCCTTCGTCACCAGGGTGACGCCGGGACGCTCCACGGCCAGGTTCAGCGCGCAGGCGAGGATGCGGTGGTCGTTCGAATCAGTGCGGAAGCCGACCGGCAGCACCGTCGGGTCGGTGTGGTTCAGCTCGACCTGGATGGTGCCGCCCTCCTCCCCGATCGGGAGCGGCGCGTCGAGCCTGCCGTACTGACGGCGCAGGTCATCGAGCATGCGCAGGGCTTCACGGGCGAACCAGCCCAGTTCGGGGTGGTGGCGTTTCGCCTCCAGTTCACTGATGACGACGAGCGGAAGCACCACACAGTGCTCGGCGAATCGGGTCACTGCCCATGGGTCCGAAAGCAGTACCGACGTGTCGAGCACATAGGTGTGCGGCTGGGACTCGGATGAGGCTTTCTCAGTGCCAGAGGCACCGGTCGAAGAACGGCCAGAGGCCTTGCGGGGTAAACGCTGCGCAGTCACGACGGCATCTCCCTCGTGGGCGTGGGCACCACGCCCGCCACTCGCTGGGCCGGGCACTTCCCTGGCTGGTCCGTTCTCCCTGACGGTTTGTCAGGTCGTACGGCCACGAGGGCCGGGTGCCGGCCCCCTCGCGCGCTTCATGAGTGGCTTCGCCACCCGATCTGCCACAGCCACGACCAGGGCCTCCCGCGAGGATCCGCATGGGACGCGAACCCTCACTGCGAAAGTTACCTGCGTTCTGGATTTCGTGCAGGCAGCCACACAGGTGATTCGCCGAACTGTCATCTCACTGTTGGTCGCGGGACATCAACCACGGGTGGAAGTTACTCTGAGTGATGGACCACCCGTACCGGGAACACCCGTTCGAATGGATCATGGGACACTTGTGTAAACAATTGCCGGTAAACAGGCGTTATCACGTGACGATCTTGCCCGCACTTTCAGTTCCTTGATTTCAACCCTGCCGAGTGAAGAATCCATTCTGGACTCACACAATGGTGTCATCGGTGACGCATGACGCCAGATTACCTAGTAACTTTCGTGTTGCGGGACACACCACCGGATCTCCGGTGCCCCGGACCCCGAATCTCACATCTAGGAGTGTGTTGACAGTGAAGAAGCTTGCCGGCGTCGTTGCCGCTACCGCAATCACCATGACCGTGCTCGGCGGCACCGCAATGGCCGCCCCCGCCGGTGAAACGAGCGGCCACGACGACCACATCACCTTCAGCGACGCCGCTTCCTGGTTCATGGATGGTGGCGGCGCGCTGGGTTACGGTGCGGCCGCCGTGGTCGCCGGTGCCTACGCCGGCATCGCCACCACCCCGGCGCTGATCCTCCACTCGCTGAGCAAGCACTGAGCGCTTAGCTGAAAGCAGGGCCCTGGGCATTCGCCCGGGGCCCTGCTTTTTTATGCGTACCGCATGAGCATCGAAGGTTTCCCGTAACGCCGTTACGGGAAACCGTTTCACGATAAGCGGCACCGCGCCGAATCAGTTGCCGAACCGGCGGTGTCGCCAAGCGTAATCACGCATCGCACGCAAGAAGTCGACACGGCGGAATGCGGGCCAGTAGGCCTCCGTGAACCAGAATTCGGAGTGCGCCGACTGCCAGAGCAAGAATCCGGAAAGCCGCTGCTCCCCCGAGGTCCTGATGATGAGGTCCGGGTCGGGCTGGCCCGAGGTGTAGAGATGCTCCGAGATGTGGTCGACGTCCAGTATCTTCGCGAGCTCCCTGATCGACGTGCCCTCGTCGGCATGCTGGAGCAGCAGCTTCTTGACCGCGTCGGCGATCTCCTGCCGCCCGCCGTACCCGACGGCGACGTTGACCTCCATGCCCTTGCGGCCCTCGGTCTGCTCCGCGGCGGCCACGAGCCGCTTCGCGATGTCGTCCGGCAGCAGGTCGAGCGCCCCGACGATACGCAGCTGCCAGGGGTTTTCCGGCTTGGCCAGCTCCTCGGTGACGTCGGCGATGATCTGCAGCAGCGGCCCGACCTCTTCGGCGGGGCGGTTGAGGTTGTCGGTGGACAGCAGCCACATGGTGACCACTTCGACCTCGGCCTCGTTGCACCAGAGCAGGAAGTCGGCGATCTTCTGCGCCCCCGCCCGATGCCCGTCCGCGACATCGGTGAAGCCCGCTTCGCGAGCCCATCTGCGGTTGCCGTCGAGCATGATGGCGATATGCCGCGGGTGCTTGCCGGCGGCCTGCTGGATCAGCCGCCGCCCGTAGGCGCTGTAGACGATGCTGGACATGAAGGACCGGAGACTCACGCCAGAGGAGACTACGCACTCAGCCCGTGTTTCTCAGATCGGGCACGCGGTAGCCGCGCCCAGGTCGTCCCTGGCGGCACCGCGACATCACCCGAGTACAACCCGGTACGAGGGCGATGCCACGGCACCGCCAGGAACAACCTGGATCACGACTCTCACGCACCAGATCCGAGAAACACGGGCTGGTCCGGGAAGTGTGACTCGCCACGAGTACTGCCATTGAACCTACGGTCCCGTAACCTGGGTGAGTGACCGTATCGACCGAACCCGAACGAACAGTGGACTCGCGCCCCCGCCTGCGGGGACACCTGCATTCCTGGTCGTTCTTCTTCGCGCTCGCCGGGGCCGCAACGCTCATCACACTGGCGGCGACCACGGTGTCCGCCCGTGCCACGCTGGCCACCTCGGTCTACGGCCTGACGGTCTTAGGCCTTTTCGGAGTGAGCGCGCTCTACCACCGTCGCATTTGGAGCCCCAAGGCGTACAAGTGGATGAAGCGCGCCGACCACTCGATGATCTTCCTGTTCATCGCGGGCACGTACACCCCGTTCGGCCTGCTGGCCATGTCACAGCCGGCGGGTTACATCGTCCTCGCGGTCGTCTGGGGCGGTGCCGTCGCGGGCGTCGCGCTGAAGATGCTCTGGCCGCACGCGCCCCGCTGGCTCGGCGTCCCGATCTACATCGCACTCGGCTGGGTCGCGGTCTTCGTCCTGCCCGAATTGGCCACGCATGCCGGGATCGCCGCTTTGGTCCTGCTCTGCGTCGGCGGCCTGTTCTACACGGTCGGCGCGATCTTCTACGCCTCGCGCTGGCCGAACCACTGGCCGGAGACCTTCGGCTACCACGAGTACTTCCACGCGTGCACGGTCCTGGCGGCGACCTCGCACTACGTCGCCATCTGGCTCGCCATGTACTCGTAGCTCACGTACGGCTAAGGGGTCGGGGTTTGGGGGGGGGGGGGGGTGTGGAGGGCGCGCACCACAGCGGCGTGGTTTGGTGGCGGGGGCGGCGCGGCG